>CAZMJI010000008.1:0-26231 GCA_964566765.1 uncultured Piscirickettsiaceae bacterium | reverse complement strand
GTCCGGCCAAAAACCCTTGGGATCTGAACAAGATTCCAGGTGGCTCGTCGGGCGGTTCAGCTGCTGCAGTTGCAGGCGGTCTGAGTGCGTTTGCCACCGGTACCGATACCGGTGGCTCGATCAGACAGCCGTCTAGCCTATGTGGTATTACTGGTCCATAGGTTGGCTTTAGACCAGTAATACCACATAGGCTAGACAGCCGTCTAGCCTATGTGGTATTACTGGTCTAAAGCCAACCTATGGACGTATTTCGCGCTACGGCATGATTGCTTATGCCTCCAGCCTGGATCAAGCAGGTCCCATGACTAAAACCGCTGAAGATGCGGCGATTGTACTCAATGCCATGGCTGGTTTTGACGAAAAAGATTCAACCTCAGCACAGCAAGCGGTGCCAGATTACACCGCCAATCTGAACGATTCCATCGAAGGCTTAACTATCGGCTTACCGAAAGAGTTTTTCTCTGATGGTTTGGACACTGAGGTAGAGACGCAAGTGATGGCGGCGGTTAAAGAATTTGAAGCCATGGGCGCTAAAGTCAAAGAGGTGTCGCTACCGAATTCACAATATGCGATTCCAACTTACTACATCGTTGCCCCATGTGAGTGTTCTTCCAACCTGTCTAGAATGGACGGTGTGCGCTTTGGTTACCGTTGTGATGAGCCAAAAGACTTAGAGGATTTGTATCTGCGTTCGCGTTCAGAAGGCTTTGGTGAGGAAGTTAAGCGCCGTATTATGATTGGTGCTTATGCGCTTTCAGCTGGCTATTATGATGCTTATTATTTAAAGGCACAGAAGACACGTCATCTAATTAGTGACGACTTTAAACAAGCCTTCAATGAGGTAGATGTGATTATGGGACCAGTCTCACCAACCACGGCTTGGGACTTGGGTGCGATTAAAGATCCAGTATCGATGTATTTGGCCGATATCTATACTTTATCAGCCAACCTGGCTGGCCTGCCAGGCATGTCAATTCCAGCGGGCTTTGCACAGAATATGCCAGTAGGCTTGCAGATGATTGGCAACTACTGGTCAGAAGCCAAGCTGCTTAATGTTGCGCACCAGTTCCAACAGCAAACTGATTGGCACTTACAGACACCGGAGGAAGCATAATGCAGTGGGAAACGGTGATCGGTCTTGAGATTCATGCTCAGCTAAATACCCAAAGTAAGATCTTCTCAGGCGCCTCAACCGCCTTTGGTGCTGAGCCTAATACCCAGGCTTGCGCGGTAGATTTGGGCCTGCCGGGCGTATTGCCAGTGGTTAACAAAGAAGCGATCAATAAAGCCGTGCGTTTTGGTTTGGCAGTGAATGCGCATATTAACCAGCGCAATGTGTTTGATCGTAAGAATTATTTTTATCCGGATCTGCCTAAGGGTTATCAAATCTCACAACTAGAATGGCCTATTGTGGGCGAAGGTGAGATTGAGATTGTGGTGGGTGAAGACACCAAGGTGATTGGTGTCACGCGTGCCCACCTAGAAGAAGACGCGGGTAAATCGGTACACGACATGTTTGATGAGTATAGTGCGATTGATCTGAATCGTGCCGGTACACCACTGCTGGAGATTGTTTCAGAACCGGATATGCGCAGCGCCAAAGAGGCGGTGGCTTATGCCAAGAAGATCCACGCCTTGGTGCAGTACATTGACATTTGTGATGGCAATATGCAGGAAGGTTCGTTCCGCTGTGATGCCAACGTTTCCATTCGTCCTAAAGGTCAAGCAGAGCTTGGCACCCGTACTGAACTGAAGAACATCAACTCGTTTAAATTCTTAGAAAAGGCCATTAACCTAGAGGTTGAGCGCCAGCAAGATATCTTAGAAGAGGGTGGTAGCGTGGTGCAAGAGACGCGTTTGTATGATGCGGTGAAAAACGAGACACGCTCAATGCGCTCTAAAGAAGAAGCCAACGATTATCGTTACTTCCCAGATCCAGACCTCCTACCGGTTGAAATCTCAGATGAGCTACTGGAAAGCATCAGAGCAGAACTGCCTGAGTTGCCACAACAAAAGAAAGCGCGTTTTGTCTCAGCATTGGGCCTGGGTGAGTATGATGCCGATATTCTGACCTCGCAAAAAGCCTTGGCGGATTATTTCGAGACCATGCTGGGAGATAATCAAAATGCCAAGCTGTGTGCCAATTGGGTCATGGGTGAGCTCTCAGCCGCGCTTAATCGCGAGCAGTTGGAGATTGACAATTCGCCAATTTCAGCTGCCAATCTATCGCAGCTGGTAGCACGTATTGACGATGACACCATCTCAGGCAAGATTGCCAAGGACGTGTTTAAAGCCATGTGGGATGGTGAAGGCTCAGCCGATGAGATTATCGACGCCAAGGGCTTGAAGCAGATGAGCGATACCGGTGAGATTGAAGCCATTGTGGATGACATCATTGCCAATAATGCTCCGCAGGTTGAACAGTTTAAGTCGGGCAATGAGAAGATTCTGGGTTTCTTTGTGGGTCAGGTGATGAAGGCCACTGGCGGTAAAGCCAATCCAAAGATCATCAACGAACTACTCAGATCTAAGCTATCTTAATTCAGCAGCTGCGCAATTAGGTTAATTAGGTTCAGACCTGAGAGACTTGAGAGTGTCTGCAGTAGGCTGATCACAATTGGCCAGACTACCTGCTGGAAAATCCCCAGGTACAATAGACCGACCAAAATAAACAAGCCATAAGGCTCTAAGCGATCATATTGCCAGGCCAGTTGTCTAGGCAGTAGGGCACTGAGGACACGACCACCGTCTAGTGGTGGAATCGGCAGTAGGTTAAAAATCGCCAGCAAGATGTTAACAAACAGACCGGCGCCACCCATCAGTAGCAGAAAGTTATTACCCAGGTTGTGGGCAAGCATAATCACGATCAGCCAAAATCCGGCCATTAAGAAGTTAACCCCAGGACCAGCTAAGGCAACCCATAACATGTCTTGTTTGGGACGTCTGAGTGCGGCTTGATTAACCGGCACAGGTTTGGCCCAGCCAAAGATAAAGCCGGCGGATAAAAACCACAACAGTGCAGGTACGGCAACCGTACCAATTGGATCCACGTGCTTGACTGGGTTGAGGGTAAGTCGCCCCATCATCTTAGCTGAGCCATCGCCTAATTGATAGGCAATCCAGCCGTGCGCAACCTCATGCACGGTAATGGCAAATAGTGTGGGAATCACCCAAATTAAAATCAATAAAATATCACTCATTAGGTAAAATCAGCCTGCAGTATCGATAAATTTATTTTAGCCAAATTAACGTCTATGAAAACCAGTGATTTGTTAATTCCCACTCAAAAAGAAGCGCCGAATGATGCGCAGATTGTTTCGCATCAGCTGATGATTCGCGCAGGCTTGATCTCGAAGCTGGCCTCAGGCCTGTATTCTTACCTGCCGATGGGGTTGCGTGTGGTGCAAAAAGTCGAGAAAATTATCCGTGAGGAAATGAACAAATCCGGTGCGCAAGAAGTGCTCATGCCGGTGGCACAGCCTGCTGAGCTTTGGCAAGAATCCGGTCGTTGGGAGCAATATGGTCCAGAACTGCTGCGTTTTCAAGATCGCCATGATCGTGATTTCTGCCTGGGTCCAACCCATGAAGAGGTGATTACCAATCTGGCCGCGCAGTATCTACGCAGCTATAAACAACTGCCGATGAATTTTTACCAAATTCAAACCAAGTTCCGTGATGAAATTCGCCCGCGTTTCGGGGTGATGCGTTCGCGCGAATTTATTATGAAGGATGCCTATTCTTTCCACTTGGATCAAGACTCTTTGCAAGCCACCTATGATGTGATGCATCAGACCTATTGCAATATTTTTGACCGTCTGAATCTGGTGTATCGACCAGTACTGGCTGATAGTGGTGCGATTGGTGGCGATTCCTCGCATGAGTTCCACGTGCTGGCAGACAGCGGTGAAGATGCGATTTGTTTCTCAGACGCGTCCAACTATGCGGCCAATATTGAGCGTGCTGAAACGCTGCCACAAGCGGCGCCAGCGGCACCAACCCAAGACTTGCAAGTGGTGGACACTCCGGGTGTGAAAACCATTGACGCGGTTAGCGAGTTTTTGGGCGTTGATCAAACTCAAAGTGTTAAAACCCTAGTGGTGGAAGGTGAAGAGGGCGGTCTGATTGCCCTAGCCCTGCGTGGTGATCACGAACTGAATGAAATTAAAGCTGAGAAACTGCCAGGTGTGGCCCAGCCACTGGCAATGGCCAGCGATGAGCAAATTAAACAAGTCCTAGGTTGCGCGCCAGGCTCAATTGGCGTGAAGGATCTGCCAATTCCATTGGTGGTGGATTATGCTGCGGCTGCAATGAGTGATTTTGTCTGTGGTGCCAATCGTGATGACCAGCATCTAATAGGCGTGAATTACGCGCGTGATGTGGGCGAGATTCAAACCGCTGATCTACGTAACGTGGTGGAAGGCGATCCATCGCCAGACGGTCAGGGTAAGCTGGTGATCAAACGCGGTATTGAAGTGGGCCATATCTTCCAGCTGGGTGATAAGTATTCTAAGGCCATGGGCGCCAATGTGATTGGTGAGTCGGGCAAAGCAGTGACCACCACCATGGGTTGTTACGGCATTGGTGTGACCCGTGTGGTGGCGGCAGCGATTGAGCAAAACCACGATGATCGCGGTATTATCTTTCCAGCGTCGATTGCGCCATTCCAATTGGTGATTGTGCCGATTAACTACAACAAATCTACCCGTGTGAAGGACTTGGCAGATCAGTTGTATCAGCAGTGTCTAGAGGCCGGTATTGAAGTGTTGTTGGATAATCGTAAGGAGCGTCCAGGCATTATGTTTGCTGACTCAGAGCTTTTAGGTATTCCGCACCGTTTGGTGATTAGTGATACCCATGCCGATAATGGCAACGTGGAATACAAGGCACGTGCTCAGGCTGAGAAAATCGAAGTAACATTCGATGACGCGCTTAGTTTTGTTCAGGAACAGCTAGCCTAGTGGTTTTTTGGCAGTATTTGATCCCACAGCATTGGCTCTCGAAGCTGATGTTTCGCATCACGCGTATTCGCTCTCCTTGGTTTAAGCAGTCATTTACCCGCTGGTTTGTACGCCAATACCAAGTTGATTTAAGTGAGGCGCAGCGCGAGAATATTGAAGATTACGAGCATTTTAACGACTTCTTTACCCGTGCGCTAAAGCCGGGCGCCAGAGTGATTGGCGAGAGCCAGCTGGTTTGTCCAGTCGATGGTACAGTGTCGCAATTGGGTGCTATTCATCAGTCGCAAATTCTGCAAGCCAAGGGCAAGGACTACTCAGTCTCAGCACTATTAGCCGGTGATGATCGAGCAGCTTTATTTGACCAAGGTTATTTTGCCACCATCTACTTGGCACCAAGCAACTACCATCGCATTCATATGCCTTATGATGGCCGCTTGCTGTCGATGGATTATATTCCGGGTGATTTATTCTCGGTCAATCAAACCACGGTTTCTAAGGTCGACAACCTATTTGCGCGTAATGAGCGTGTGGTGTGCTATTTTGAGACCGAATTTGGCCTATGTGCCTTTATCTTAGTGGGGGCGATTTTTGTTGGCTCTATGCAGACGGTTTGGCAGGGGCAAATCAATCCACCATATCAAAAAGCCGTGCAGCATTTTGACTATCAAGACCAAGACATTGTGTTGAAAAAAGGCGAAGAATTGGGACGTTTTAACATGGGCTCAACGGTGATACTACTGATGCCAGATCAGCTGCAGGCGTTTAATCTGTCGCCGGCTCAGACGGTGCGGATGGGTCAGAATCTAGTTTAGTCAAGCGAACCAGCTTAATACTCTTATCGGAGATTTGCATAATGTCCACCAAGATGTTGTCAATCTTCAGACTGACATCGCGCTTCGGGATGGTTTGTAGCTCTTCTAAGATCAAACCATTCAGCGTCTTAGCCTTGGCCACCGATAGCTCGATATTGAGTAAGGTATTGAGCTCACGAATACTCATACGTGGATCTACCAGATAAGTGCCATCTTCTTGTTGAGAAATCTCTTCAATACTCTCACTTTGGTTGGAAGTGAACTGGCCTACGATCTCCTCTAGAATGTCTTCCAGAACCACCATACCACGAACCTCGCCATATTCATCGACCACCAGGCCTAGGCGTTGTTTGTTTTTCTGAAAATGCTCCAATTGGTTGGCCAGTGAGGTGCCTTCAGGCACAAAATAAGGCTCTTGAATCAGCTTTCTGACCGCCTCTAAGCTAAAGGCGCCTCGCGCATACAGGTTAACCAGATCGCGCATGTGCAAAATACCAGTGATGTTATCTGCCTGCCCCTCGTAGGTTAGTAGGCGCGTGTGCTGGATGCGTTTAAACTGCTCTAAGACCTCATCGTCCTTGTCGATGTTGACACTGATTAGCTCGTGGCGCGGGATCATAATATCCTCCACCTTAACCTGCTCTAAGTCGATGATGTTAAGTAGCATTTTTTGGTAGTTAGAGGCAATAATCGGCTTGGCTTCGTGGACCACCATTTTCAGCTCCTCAGAACTGATCTCCTCTTCCACATTAACGTTTCTAACACCAAACAGCCAGAGAATAAGGGTGCTGAATTTGGCAATCACCCAAACAAAGGGTTTGAATAGGATGATCAGTAGCTGAATAGGGCCCGAGGCTGGTAGTGCGATCTTCTCCGGGTTTTTGGCCGCAAAAGTTTTGGGTGTGGTTTCGGCAAAGATCAGAATCACAAAGGTCAATACGATCGAGGCATACACGACCGAGCCTTCACCCCAAAGCTTGATAGCCAGTACCGTGGCAATGGATGAGGCAAAAATATTAACAAAGTTGTTGCCCAGTAGGATGGTGCCAATCAGATGGTCAATATCGCCCAGGAGTTTTTCGGTACGTCTAGCACTTTTACTGTCCTTGCTTAGCGCTTTGAGACGATAGCGGTTAATCGCCATCATCGACGTTTCAGAACTGGAGAAAAAAGCAGAGGCAAAGATCAGCGCAATCAGCGCAGCACTAAGCCAGAAGGTTGACAGTGATTCCAATCAGTACTCTAAGTGGTTTTTGCTTAGCTCAGTTTAGCGCAAATGTCTAAAGGCATCAAGTCCAGGGTAGCTGGCTTTAGCGCCTAATTCCTCTTCAATGCGCAGCAGACGATTGTACTTAGCCAAGCGATCAGAGCGCGATAGCGAGCCGGTTTTAATTTGACCGCAAGCCGTTGCCACTGCCAGGTCTGCAATGGTGGTGTCTTCGGTTTCGCCCGAGCGATGCGACATAACCGCGGTATAACCAGCTGCATCGGCCATCTTCATGGCTTCAAAAGTCTCACTTAGGGTGCCAATCTGATTAACTTTAATCAGAATTGAGTTGGCAATGCCTTTATCAATACCTTCGGAGAGGATTTTGCTGTTGGTCACAAACAGATCGTCACCCACCAGCTGTACTTTGCCACCGAGTTTTTCAGTCAGTAGTGCCCAGCCGTCCCAGTCATTTTCATCCATGCCATCTTCAATCGAGATGATTGGGTAATTCTCAACCCAGTCAGCCAGGTAGTCAACAAATTCTTCAGAAGTCAGTGACTTACCTTCAGAGCTTAGGTTGTATGTGCCATCCTCGAAAAACTCAGAGCTGGCAGCGTCTAGGCCGATATAGATGTCTTTACCTGGGGTATAGCCAGCGTTTTCAATCGCTTGAATAATCACCTTAAGCGCTTCTTCATTAGAGGATAAGTCTGGGGCAAAGCCACCTTCATCACCGACTGCTGTATTCATGCCTTGGGCTTCTAGTACCGCTTTTAGGTGGTGAAACACCTCAGCGCCATAACGCAGCGCCTCTCTAAAGCTAGGGGCACCGGCTGGAATAATCATAAACTCTTGTAGATCAACACTATTATTAGCATGCTCACCACCATTGATGATGTTCATCATCGGCACCGGTAGAGTGTACTGGTCGCCCATATCGAACGATTCGTATAACGGCTTGTGTTGACGCTTGGCATTGGCGTGTGCGCAAGCCAAAGAAACCGCCAAAATAGCATTGGCACCCAATCTAGACTTGGTCTCAGTGCCGTCTAGCTTGATCATCGCTTGATCGATCTTGCCCAGATCTTCAATACCAAAACCAATCAAGGTTTCGTTGATCTCGTTATTGATAAATTCAACTGCATTCAGTACCCCTTTGCCTAGGTATCTAGACTTGTCACCATCGCGTAGCTCTAGCGCTTCGCGCTCACCAGTAGAGGCGCCTGAAGGCACCATGGCGCTACCAATGGTACCGTCGTTTAAAATGACATCTGCTTCAACGGTTGGGTTACCTCTTGAATCAAGAACTTCTCTTGCTTTAATCTGCTGAATTTCCAATTTCCTTTCCTTTTCTTATACTTATTCAAAAAACGACTTCATTTTACCAAAGAAAGAATCGGATTCTGGGTGATGTTTCTTATCACAGGTCTGGGCAAACTCTTCTAATAGCTGCTTTTGCTTCTTGCTCAGATTAACCGGTGTTTCCACTTTAACCTGACACAAAAGGTCGCCTGCGCTATGATGACGAAGTGCAGCAATACCTTTGCCGCGTAGTCTGAACAGCTTACCAGTTTGCGTGCCGGCTGGAATTTTGATCTTAAGTTTGCCGCTTAGTGTTGGTACTTCGATCGATCCGCCCAGGGCTGCGGTAGCAATATCAATCGGTACTTCGCAATACAAGTCGCTGCCCTCACGGTGGAAAATCTCATGTTCTCTGACATGCACTTCCACGTATAGATCGCCACTTGGTCCGCCGCGCACACCGGCTTCACCTTCGCCACTTAAGCGAATGCGATTGCCGGTATCAACACCGGCTGGAATCTTAACCGATAAGGTCTTTTGCTGACGTACCACGCCTTTGCCGCTACAAGTGCCACAAGGCGATTCAATTTGTTGACCGGTGCCTGAGCAATGTGGACAAGGGCGCTGTACGGCAAAAAAGCCTTGTTGCATTTGTACTTGGCCTGAGCCGCCACAATGGCCACAGGTTTTCACACTGGTGCCGGGTTTGGCGCCTGTGCCTGAGCAGGTGTCGCAAGCCTCGTTCTTAGGAATGCGGATCTTAACCGTGGTACCTTCGGCTGCCTCTTTTAGGTCAATCTCTAGGTCATATCTGAGATCGGATCCGCGATTGTCAGGCTGGGCGTGACCACCGCCAAAGATATCACCAAAGATATCACCAAATCCACCGCCGCCGAATGGGTTGCCACCGCCGCCAAATGGGTTGCCACCACCACCAAAGGCACCGTTGACGCCTTCGTGACCAAATTGGTCGTAAGCTTGACGCTTTTCACGGTCTGATAGAACCGCATAGGCCTCTTGGATTTCTTTAAATTTTTCTTCCGCTGCTTCTTTATTGTCAGCGTTTCTGTCCGGGTGGTGTTTCATCGCCAAGCGCTTGTAAGCTTTTTTAATTTGCTTGTCGTCGGCGCCTTTGTCTACACCCAGAACGTCGTAATAATCTCGTTTTGACATCGTATTGTCCAGTTATGAAAAAACCTTCTCCAAACACTGGGGTCTGAAGAAGGTTCTTTTGTTAACGATTAATAAGTAGGATTACTTATCGTCTTTTACTTCCTCAAAGTCAGCATCAACCACGTCGTCACCAGCGTCGGTTGCGCCAGCATCAGCTGCGCCACCGTCAGCACCGGCTTTGGCTTGCGCCTTTTGCGCTACTGGTTGTGCCTTCTCGCTTAGGTTTTGTACCTTGGCATCAATGGCGTCCTTGTCATCACCTTTCATGGCTTCTTCAAGCTCGGCAATCGCGCCTTCAACCGCTGACTTCTCGTCTTCTGTGACTTCATCCTTCAGCTCTTCCAAGCTTTGCTTAGTGGCGTGAATCATCGAATCTGCCATGTTTCTAGCAGTGACTAATTCTTGGAACTTCTTGTCCTCGTCGGCATGTGCTTCCGCGTCTTTAATCATCTTCTCCACTTCTTCTTCGCTTAGGCCTGAAGAAGCCTTAATGGTGATTGATTGTTCTTTGCCAGTGTTCTTATCCTTGGCAGAGACGTTCAAAATACCATCTGAGTCAATGTCTAGCGTAACCTCAATTTGTGGCATGCCTTTTGGTGCCGGATCAATGCCTTCCAGATTGAATTGACCTAGGGATTTGTTGGCACTGGCCACTTCACGCTCACCTTGTAGCACATGTACCGTTACCGCCGCCTGGTTGTCGGTTGCAGTTGAGAAGATTTGTGACGCATTGGTTGGAATGGTTGTGTTCTTCTCAATCAACTTGGTCATCACGCCGCCCATGGTTTCAATACCCAGTGATAGCGGGGTAACGTCTAGTAGTAGTACGTCTTTAACGTCACCACCTAGAACACCACCTTGAATCGCCGCGCCCATGGCAACCGCCTCATCTGGGTTAACATCACGCTTAGGTTCTTTACCGAAAAAGGCTTTTACTTTCTCTTGTACCTTAGGCATACGCGTTGAACCACCGACTAGGATCACTTCATCGATATCGCTTGCTGATAGATCGGCGTCGTTTAGCGCGATCTGACATGGGTCGATCGAACGCTGAATCAGATCTTCAACCAAAGCCTCTAGCTTGGCACGTGTGATTTTCACGTTTAAGTGCTTAGGGCCTGAAGCATCAGCGGTGATATAAGGTAGGTTAACTTCCGTTTGCTCTGATGACGATAGCTCGATCTTGGCCTTTTCAGCCGCTTCCTTAAGTCGCTGCAGGGCCATTGCATCGTTGGCCAGGTCAACGCCTTGCTCTTTTTTGAATTCTTCAACCAAGTGGTTGATGATGCGCTGATCAAAGTCCTCACCACCTAGGAAAGTGTCACCATTGGTTGACAGTACTTCAAAGTGCTTTTCACCATCAATGTCTTCCATCTCAATGATTGAAACGTCAAAGGTACCACCACCTAGGTCGTATACCGCAACTGTCTTATCGCCAGTTACCTTGTCTACACCATAAGCCAATGCGGCCGCGGTTGGTTCGTTAATAATACGCTTGACTTCTAGACCGGCAATCTTACCCGCATCTTTAGTCGCTTGACGCTGTGAATCGTTGAAGTAAGCCGGTACCGTAATGACCGCCTCAGTCACTGTCTCACCCAGGTAGTCTTCGGCTGTTTGCTTCATCTTAGCAATCACTTTAGCCGAGATCTCAGGTGCAGCCATTTTTTGACCTTTGACTTCAACCCAAGCATCACCATTGTCAGCTTTTACAATCTTGTATGGCACCAGGTCGATGTCCTTTTGTACCGCATCTTCGTCGAAACGACGACCGATCAGACGCTTAATGGCGTATAGGGTATTTTCTGGATTGGTTACTGCTTGACGCTTGGCTGGTTGACCCACCAAAACCTCGTCAGAATCTTTCGGGTAAGCGATGATTGATGGGGTGGTGCGATCACCCTCAGAATTTTCAATAATCTTAACCGTGTCGCCGTCCATCACGGCCACGCACGAGTTGGTTGTACCTAAATCAATACCAATAATCTTTGACATTTTTTAACTCCTTGTTTGTCGATATACCCCCTATATAGGGATGGGGTTTTCGATTTCAAGGCATGTTGGCTAAAAAAATTAAAGATTTTGTTTAATCAGTTTTTCCACCGAGTCAGGCACAAATTTAGAGATGTCACCGCCCAGGGCCAGGATCTCTTTTACCAATGAGGAAGAAATGTTGGCGTATTGTTCGGCCGGGGTCATAAACAAAGTTTCAATATTGGGATTCAGATGCTTGTTCATACCGCATAGTTGAAACTCGTATTCAAAGTCTGATACCGCTCTAAGACCACGTAGTACCACTTGAGCGTTTTGTTCTCTAGCAAAATCAACCAATAGATTGTCAAAGCCAATCACTGTTACATTATCCAGTGAGGCGGTGGCAGCCTGTGCTGCTTGGATGCGGGTGTCAATGTCTAAAAACGCTTGCTTTTTGCGATTTTGGGTAATGCCAATAATCACATGATCGAATAATTTGGCTGCACGATGAATCAGATCAACATGACCATTGGTAATTGGGTCAAAAGAGCCAGGATAGATCGCTGTTGTCATAATACCTCCGTTAAACAATAATAAACCGCACCGGCTTGTTTCTGTTTGTTGATTTTAATCGCTTTAACGAAGTGTGCGCCCAAAAAATCCTCATCGATGGCAAATTCAGATTCGAGATAGAGCTGGGTGCCGCTTTGAGTCCAATGATTTTCGCTGAGTAGCGCCAACACTTTGGCCAGCAGCCCTTGGTTAAATGGTGGATCTAAAAACACAAAGTCATACGCCACTTGGCTAGGGTGAGATAGGACGCTAAGCGCATCTTGATTGAGTACTTGCAGGTTATTTGCTTGCAAGGTTTGCGCGTTATCAATTAGCATCTGATAAGCCTTTGGGTCTTTCTCAACGCTGAGTACCGATTTGGCCCCGCGCGATAATGCCTCTAGCGACAGTGCGCCGCTGCCGGCAAATAAATCTAGATAGGTTTTGCCGTAAGCTTGGAACTGAATCCAATTAAACAAAGTTTCACGAACTTTGCCCGGCGTGGGTCTTAGACCCTGGGCATCGGGGAAGTGAAATTTTCTCCCTCGATAATCGCCCGAGATAATTTGAAAGCTATTGTTTTTTGTAGGCTTCAAAAGAATCAATCAGCTCTTGTCTGGCTTCTTCTGCGCTACCCCAGCCGTCAATCTTAACCCACTTACCTTCGTCTAGGTCTTTGTAGTAAGTAAAGAAGTGCTCGATTTGATCAATCAGGGTGGCACCAACATCATCAATGGTTTCAATGTTGTTATAAGCCTTGCAAAGCTTGCCAGTTGGTACCGCCAGAATCTTAGAGTCCTTACCCGCTTCATCGGTCATTTTCAGCACACCAATCGGGCGTGCGGTAATCACCGAGTCATGAATCAGTGGGTATGGGGTAATCACCAGTACGTCCGCTGGGTCACCATCATCGGCCAGGGTTTCAGGTACGAAACCATAGTTACAAGGATAGAACATTGGGGTCGAGATAAAACGATCCACAAACATGGCACCAGTTTCTTTGTCGATTTCGTATTTCACGGGCGATGAATTGGCCGGAATCTCAATAATTACGTTGACTTCATCAGGAATGTTACCTGCTGATACTGGTTTTAAGCTATTTTGCATTGTTTAATTCTCCTCGTAAAAGTTCGCCTCGCCATCCTTGGTTAAACTCAACTGAGTGATCGCCACGGATATAGCGCAGTAATGATTTGCCGTTGGCTATCATACTACTGTCCAGATTATACGTATCTGCTTTTTGCTGAATAAGTTTTTGTAATTTGATTTTTTCTGCCTTTTCAGTGGCGTTGGGAATGCGCTCTTTAAGGTTGATTGCCTGCAGTTGAGACAGCGCTGGATGTGCCTCAAGAAAGGCTTGGAAGCTGGCCTGAGCTTTGCTTGAGAGTTGTTGTTTGCCCAGTGCGTACGACAGCAGTGCTTCATCACTCATTACCCACTTTCTCGGTTTGTCCTGCTCACTGGCCTGCTGCTCTCGCCAGGCACTCAGCTGGCAGCCTAGGCTGTGGGCGCGCTTGGCAACATGGCGAATGCCTTTAACCTTTTGCCAGGCAGAGTATAAATCAGGCTGATATAAGTTTTCATTTAGCAGTTTGCGGGTTTCTTCGCTAAGCCAATTAAGTCGATCCTGCGCCATCAGTTGCTGCTGCAATTGTCGATAATTCTCTAGCAGGTACTTAACATCATCCAAGGCATATTGAACAGCTCCTTCAGGTAGTGGCCGGGTGGTCCAATCCAGTCGAGTATAGGCTTTGTCCAGGTGTACCCCTTGGAGCATCTCAGTCAGTGCTTGGTAGGAGATTTGTGGCATCTGACCCAATAGGGCGGCGGCAATTTGTGTATCAAAGAGTTGTTTCGGCAGCTGCCCTGACAGGTAGTACAAGGCTTCTAGGTCTTGTCTGGCCGCATGCACGATCCACTCAACCTCGGGATGATAGAGCTTCTCAAATAAGGGCTCTAGATCGGTCAGTGCTAAGACATCAATACAATCAATCTGTGTGTTGCTGGCAATTTGCACCAAGCACAATTGTGGATAGAAGGTGCTGACGCGCTTAAATTCGGTGTCGATGGCCAGTTGTGTGTCGTCCTCGATTTTGCTTAAAAAATCTAAGAGCTCGGCTTGCGTTTGGATCATTGTTGTATTTTATCAACAAGTGACGCAATGACTGGATTTTTTTATGAGATAATCCTTAAGCAACATATCAGGACAAAGCGTCAATCGTATGATTTTTGGGCAAAATCTAAACCTTAAAAAAACCCCACCTGCCTGGGTTTGGTTTTTGATTTTTGTCTCTTCCATTTCAGGCACCTTCTATTTGGGTCTAAACCCTGCCTATATTGGACAATATTGGCAACATTTGGTGGGCTATAACTTGCTGATGAGCCTGGTGGCCATTTATTATGTGGCCAATAATGTCTCGCGCCTAAAGCAAGACAGTCGCGGCGGTGTGATGGGCGCACGTTTTACTTGGTCGTTTATTAAGATCATCCCGGTGCTGGTGATTGTGCCGGTCTTGTCGTTTTACATGTTCTCGTTTCAGACCATTCAAAACAATGTGCGTGATTCTGAGAAAACCTTTGACGCCTTCTCTGAAAACTTTATCTCCCAGGTGAGCGGACTGTATAGTGGCGTGCAAAAAGTACGAGATGAACGCTATACCGAGCAAACTGAGCGACTGCTCACCCTAATCACCTCGTTTGGTAACTTTAAAAAAGACTCTGCCAGCTATGGTCATGATATGCAGATCTTTTTAGAAAGTTTGATTGACAAGGGTTGGGCCTGCCAAATTTCCTTATTTGACCAAGATGAGAATCTGATTGCTAAAACCCAAGATGTGACCACCTGTCGACCGGTTGAGGAGCAGGTACTGCCAGGCGCGCAGCCGAGAATGATTAATGAGGATGCTGCTTCTAATGTGATCCAGGTGAAGATGTCAACACGCTATTTAAACCGCACACCTGACAAAGAATTTTTGATTGTGGATGCGATCTATGCGTCTGATCCAGGCCTATTGGGATTTTTGCAGCAAGTGCAAAACTTCACCCGTCGAACTGAAAGTATTCAGTTCAGCCTTAACACCTCAATCACCCAGAAGCGTTTCCTTATTGACTTTTCTTCAACCGTGCTGCTGTCGTTACTGAGTGCGCTGCTGGTGGTGCTCAAGATGATTGAAAACCTGATGCAACCACTGCATAACTTATCTTTGGCGACGCGGGAGATTGCCAAGGGAAACTATGATGTGCATATTGACAAAGGTAAGCATGATGATGACATCTCTGAGCTGATTGAGTTGTTTAACAACATGTCCAGACAGCTCAAACTCTCTAGAGAGGGATTGGATACGCATAACCTGTACTTAGAAACCATCTTGAAGTATTCCTATGGCGTGATCGCCCTAGATAAAGATCGCAACATTCGTCTGATCAACCCGATTGTCGGCAAGATGCTAAATATGGCCGATGAAAGACTTTTTATTGGCAGTCGATGCTCAATGATTGCGCGTCATTATCCGGAGTTAAAGCCACTGTTCGAGCTGACGGCTGATAAGTTTGCCAGCGAAGGTGCCGAATGGAGTCAAGACATTGAATTGCCGTTGGGCAATAAACACGTACTACTGTCTTGTCAAGGCGCGGTACTGGAGGCAGATGAGCAGGTCATTGGCTATGTGATTGTGATCAAGGACATCTCTAAGCTAAATAGGGCACAGAAAAAAGCGGCCTGGGGTGAGGTGGCTGTGCGCATGGCGCATGAGATTAAAAATCCATTAACCCCAATCCTACTCTCAGCACAACGCCTGCGAAATCGCTTCTTAGACAAGTTGACCGATAAAGATTTGGAGGTGGTTGAGAAAACCACCAATACCATTATCGACCAAGTTAAGTCGATGGATTCCATGGTCAGCGCCTTTGCAGATTATGCCAATACGCCAGAGATTGAAAAGCAATCAACCGAGTTAAACGCCCTGATTCGTAAAGCCTTGTCACTGTATGATGCCGAGGATCGCGTGAGCATGGAATTTGAGCTAGATCCAAACATGCCAATGTTGATGTTGGATGCTAGCAGTATCTCTCGAGTGCTGATCAATCTGGTGAAAAACGCTTATGAAGCCACCTCAGAGGAGCAAACAGTAGTGATTCGCATCAGCAGTAGCTATGACACCTCGAGCCACAAGGCAAGCTTGGAGATTGTGGATAATGGCCCAGGTTTTAACCCTGATGTGTTGGACAAGGTGTTCGAGCCGTATGTCACCACCAAGTTGAAAGGATCAGGCCTGGGTATGGCTATTGTGCAAAATATTGTTGAACAACATGGTGGACGCATTTTTGCCGACAATGTTGAGCCGCATGGCGCTAGAATTGTGATTGAATTTGACCACCAAACTTAAAAAAAGACCGATGAGTGAAACTAGTATTGGAAAGATCTTAATTATTGATGATGAGCAGATTAATGCTGAAACCATCAAAGACACCTTAGAAGACGTGAACTATCAAGTGACCTTAGCAGAGGATGCCCAGCAGGCCAAAGCCTTGGTAGCGGACAACACCTTTGACTTGGTGATGATGGATGTTTGGATGCCAGGCCAAGATGGCATGAGCTTATTGGAAGAGTGGATGAACGGCGGGTTTGCCATGCCAGTGGTGATGATGTCAGGTCATGCAGAACACAAGGATGTGGTCAGAGCGATGAAATTGGGCGCGGTGGATTTTTTGAAAAAGCCGCTGCAAGACATTCTGCCATTGGTTAGACGCATTCTAAGTGAGAATGCCAGCAGTAAAGGCCAGGTGGTATCAGGCATTGATTTTTCCCAGCCATTGAAAGCAGCTCGAGCCGAGTTTGAAAAACAGTACTTCCAACACCATCTTCAGGCAAACAACTTCAATGTGGCCAGTGTTGCGGCCTTAGCAGGTTTGGAGCGCACCACCTTATATCGCAAGCTGAAAGACTTGGGTATTGATAAAAAATAGGACAGAGCAGACATGAAAATCTTAATTTTAGGCGCTGGACAAGTTGGATCAACATTGGCACGCTATCTTGCCTCAGACAAAGAGAACGATCTCACCATTGTTGATGTGAATGAGGCCAGCTTGGCCAATCTGGGTCGTCATCTGGATGTGAAAACCGTCACCGGTTATGCTTCTCACCCAAATATTTTGGAAGAAGCGGGCATTAAGAGCATGGACATGGTGATTGCGGTGACCAACTCGGACGAAGGTAACATGTTGGCTTGTCAGATGGCACATACCCTGTATCAAGTTGACAAAAAAGTCGCCCGCATTCGAACCTCGGCCTATTTGCACCGTGAAGAATTGTTTGCCGATAACGCCATTCCCATTGACTTTATCATTACCCCGGAGGGCTTGGTAACCAACTACATCAAGCGTGTGGTGGAAGAGCCGGGTGCAGCCCAAGTGTTTGAATTTGAAGACGGTTTGGTGCAGTTGGTAGAAACACGTGCTTTCTCAGGCACACCCATTGTCGGTCGTCCGATTCAAGACCTGCACAAGCACCTGCCGAAAACCTTGGTGCGTATTGTTAGTTTGTATCGCAATGGCCGCTCCATTCCAGCCTATGGCGATACCGTGATTCGTGATGGCGACCATGTGTATTTTGTGACCAAAAAAGGCAGTGTGTCTAAGGTACTCAGAGAGTTTAGAAGACTGGATAAAAACTACAACAATATTATGATTGCCGGTGGTGGCCGTATTGGTTTTGCCTTGGCCAAACACTTGGAGAAAAATCACCGAGTTCACGTCTTAGAGATGGACAAAGCGCGCGTTGAACACATTGCCGGTGAGTTAGAAAAGAGCTTGGTGTTACATGGCAATGCCTCAGATGAGCAGTTGTTATTAGAAGAGGGAATTGAGAATACCGACATGTTCTTAGCACTGACCGATTCTGATGAAACCAATGTGATTGTCTCGATTCTGGCCAAACGCCTGGGTGCGCATAAAACCGTTGCCCTGGTGAAGCGTCACGTATATGAAGATTTGGCCGAGCAAAGTGAGGATGTGGACATGGTGGTATCGCCAGACCAAATCACCGCCAGTGGTATTCTGGCGCACATTCGCAGGGGTGATACGATGATGGTGCACTCGCTGCAACAAGGTCAGGCTGAGGCGATTGAGATTATTGTGCATGGCGATCGTGATCACTCAGATGTGGTGGGTCGAACTGTTGAGCAAATCAAACTGCCTGATGGCGTGGTGATTGGGTCAGTAGTGCGCAACAATGAAGTGATTATGGGCTCACGCAAACTGGTGATTGAAGAGGGTGACCATGTGCTGCTGATTCTCAGTGATGTGAACAAGATTCACGAAGTGGAAGCCTTGTTTGAGGGGTATTACGACTGATGCATCTATCGATCGTCTTTAAAACCATCGGCTTATTGCTGATGATCTTTAGCTTGACACAACTGCCGCCGATCGCGGTGGATATGATTTTTGATCAAGGTGAAACCAGTTCGTTTATGACTGCCTTTACCTTGACATTCTTGAGCGGTATGATTTTGTACTTCCCATTTAGACGATCCAAGCGTGACTTCCGTATTCGTGAAGGTGTGATTGTGGTGGTGAGTTTCTGGTTTGTACTCTCGCTGTTTGCGACCATTCCATTTTTAACCTCGACCGCCTTGCAGATGTCATTCTCTGATGCCTTCTTTGAGTCAATGTCAGGCCTCACCACCACCGGTGCTACCGTCATTCAAGGTCTGGATCAGCTGCCGAAGGCAATTTTGTACTATCGTCAACAACTGCAGTGGTTAGGCGGCATGGGTATTATCGTCTTAGCCGTGGCGGTGTTGCCGATGTTGGGTGTGGGTAGTATGGAGCTGTATCATGCCGAATCAAGCGGTATTTCCAAAGAACGCCTAACGCCTAAATTGACGCAAACCGCCAAAGCCCTATGGCAGATTTACATCGTCTTTACCATTGCCTGCGCTGCGGCTTATTACTTCGCAGGCATGGATTGGTTTGATGCCATTGGACACAGCTTCTCCACCGTGGCGATTGGTGGCTTCTCAACCCATGATGCTTCCATTGGCTATTTCGACTCAGTGGCGATCGAGAGCGTGGCCATTGTCTTTATGCTATTGGCAGGTATTAACTTCTCGCTACACTTCTTTGCCGTTTCTCAACGCAAGTTTTTAACTTACATTAAAGATTCAGAATTTAAAGCTTATGCCTTTATTTTGAGCACCACAGCCTTGGTGATTGTGACCGATTTGCACGAGACCCATTATTATGAAAGCTGGGGTGAGTCAATTCGCTATGGTCTATTCCAAACCGTCTCGATTGCCACCACCACCGGCTTTGCCTCAACCAATTTCTCCCTATGGCCAGTACTATTACCAGTGCTGCTGATCTTTGCCAGCTTTATCGGCGCCAGCGCCGGCTCGACTGGTGGTGGTATTAAGGTGGTTCGTGTGCTGCTGATGTTTAAGCTGGCGATGAAGGAGATTAAAAAGTTTATTCATCCGAATGCTTATATTAGTATTAAGCTCAATAAGAAAGGCGTGTCTGAACAGACCCTAGTGTCAGTCTGGGGCTTCTTCTCGCTCTACGTGATGGCTTTTGTGATTATTATGGTGGCACTACTGTTTACCGGTCTGGATCAGGTCACCAGTTTCTCAGCCACCGCTGCCAGTATCAATAATCTGGGTCCAGGCCTAGGGCAGGTAGCCAGCAACTATGCCAGCATTAGCGACAGTGCCAAATGGATTTTAAGCTTCTCGATGCTGTTGGGTCGTCTGGAGATTCTCACCTTGATGGTGCTGCTGCATAAAGCCTTCTGGCGTTTCTAGTTATTCAACCACAACGCGATACTCTGGCAGGGCGGCGAGTAGCTGCTTGCCGTAGTATTTGCTCACCAGTCGATTGTCAAAGATGGTAATTTTGCCACTGTCGGTTTCGGTTCGAATCAGGCGACCACAGGCCTGAATCAGGCGTAGTGAGGCATCCGGCAGAGCAATTTCATTAAACGGGTTGCGACTTTGTGACACCAGGTAGTCCGACAAGGTTTTTTCAATCGGTGAGGTCGGGACGCTAAAACGCAGCTTGGCAATCAGCACATGGGTTAAAAACTCACCTCTTAAATCCACACCCTCAGCAAAGCTATCCAGACCAAAGATCACACTACCACGCCCTTGTTTGATCTCCTGCGTGTGCTTCTCTAAAATCAGTTTTTTGGAGAATTCGCCCTGCACCCAAAGCTGACAATCCAGTTGATTTTCCACCAGGTCTGCCACCGCCTGCATTTGCCGATTGGAGGCAAATAACACCAAGGAGCCCGCCTTAGGATCGACACGCTTAAGGATTTCTGTGGCAATTTCTTGCGTGTGCTCGAACACTTGGGTTGGGTTATGCTTGAGCTTGGCAATCACAAAGTCCACTTGCGAGAAGTCAAACGGCGAGGGCAGTCGCAGGTATTGATTCTGTGCTTTAACCAGACCCAGTTGCTGATTAAGGCGATCAAAACTACCGAGTGAAGATAGGGTGGCCGAGGTCAGAACAGCGCCCGCTGCTTTTGACCAAATCAATTGATCCAGATCGTAAGAGATGTCGATTTTGGCACTGTGTAGGATGTAGTTGGTTTTCTTAGGATTTTGCGGGTGTTGTTCAATCCAACGCGAATGTGGTGCTTGGGTCTTGGTGTCGGTCTCCAACAGTGACAAAAAGCATTCAATACTACCCAGTAGGTGCATCTCACATTCGCCCAATGCATTGGTGAGCAAATCGGCCACGGCTTTATCCACCAATTGAATTTTTAAGTAGTCAGCGAATTGCTGTTTGCCCTGTTCAAACTGATTAAACACTTGCTGCAGGCTTTGCGACAAGTTGCTGCAGAGTTTGGCCACTTCACTGTCTAGCACGCCTTGCTCAAACAGATGAATGTCTTCCTCATAGTCAAGCTGCGCCAATAATGTTTGCAAATCGGCCACATATTGATCGATGGTTTTGATATCAATCTCCACACGCGCTTGCCCGGTGATTTTCTCCACTTCGGCTAGGGTGCCTAGAGTTTGTCGAACCTGGGTTTTAATACCATCAAGACTGAGTGACTTAGCAAAGTGAGACAGGGCTTTGTCGCCTAAGTGATGGGCCTCATCAAAGATAAAAATGGACTCATCCACGCTGGGTAATACTGTGTTACCGGTTGACAGATCGGCCAGTACCAAATCATGATTGGCGACAATCACATCGGCTTTGTTGATTTGTTTTCTGGCTTTGAAAAAAGCACAATCGTTATATAGGTCGCAACTCTTTGCAGTGCAGGTAAAACGATTACAACTCACCTTTTGCCAGAGTGAGGACTCGGGTTGTGTATCTAGATCGTCAATCTCGCCACTCCAGCTGTTGTCCGAGTACTGTTCCAGCAGTTCGCTTAATTGTTGTAGTTGTGCTTTCTCAGGTGGGCTGTCCCACAAGGTGGTGGACTCAAACAAAGGATTGGTTTGTGCTTGGTCTTCGACCAGGTTAATCAGATTGCGCACACAGACATAACGCGAACGGCCTTTGACCAGGGTGTGAGTAAAGTCCAGTCCACTATAGCGCTTAACATCACTAATGTCTTTGTTAATCAGTTGTTCTTGTAGGGCGACATTGGCACTAGAGACAATCAGTTTTTTGTCTCTTTCTTTGGCAATGGGGATACCGCTGGCTAAATAGGCAAAGGTTTTACCGGTGCCAGTGGGCGCTTCCACACAAAGGATCTGATTAGAGTCTGGATAGTCTCCACCCAAGGTTTTGCCAATCTCGGCGATCATTTTGTTTTGTGCGTGACGCACAATAAAGCCCGGCATTTTTGCCTTGGTCTGGGTTAGGCATTGGCGAATTTGTGCTTTAAGCGAGTCGCTTAACACTAGGATTTGCGCTTAAGCGAGAGGTCGCAAAGTAAGGACAGCGCCTGCTTAAATTCAGAATCTTCAAAGGTATCGAGTTGTGCTTTGGCCAGTTCGGCTGACTCCTGTGCTCTTTGACGCGTGTAATCAAAGGCGCCAACGCGTTGAAGAATGGCCAGCACTTGATCGATTTGTGAGGTATCGGCATTGTTAATGGCATCTTCCAGCAGTTGTTTGTCCGCACCCTGGGTATTGGCCAGTGCATAGATCATCGGCAGTGTGGTTTTACCCTCAGAGAGATCGTCGCCCACTTCCTTGCCTAGAGTCTGCGCATCAGATTCATAGTCCAGCACATCGTCGATAATTTGAAACGCATTACCCAGGTGTAGACCATATTGTCTCAGCGCTTCTTCTTGTGTATCAGTCACACCTGAGAGCACACCACCAATTTGTGTGGCTGCCTGGAATAGGACTGCGGTCTTGCGTTCAATCACCTGATAGTATTCGGCTTCACTAAGCTCAGCATTTTGACAATTTAATAGCTGCATCACCTCGCCTTGGGCAATCTCATTGGTGGCCTTGGAGAGAATCTCCATAATGCGCATAGAGCCTGGTTGTACCATCAACTCAAAGGCGCGAGAATACAAGAAATCACCCACCAACACACTGGCGGCATTGCCCCAAACTTCGTTAGCCGTGTCCTTGCCGCGTCTGGTGGTGGATTCGTCCACAATGTCGTCATGCAGTAGGGTGGCTGTGTGAATCAGCTCAATCACCACCGCCATTAGGTGATGGTGCTTACCCTGATAACCGCTCCCGCGTGCACAAAGCAGTAGCAGCAGCGGTCGAATGCGTTTGCCGCCGGCACTGATAATATAATGACTCATTTGGTTAATCAGCGCCACATCAGAGCTGAGCTGATCAATCAACACCTGGTCGGTCTGCACCAGGTCGTCTTTCATTAGATTTTGAATGTCTTCAAAATTTTGCATGGGGCTATTTTAGCTGATTTGCCAGTAAGTAAACTTCTTTAGAGCGAGCGCGAGAGGCTTTGGGTTTGCGAATGACCACACGCGAGAATTGTTGTCGACATTGTTTGACAAATTCATCAAACCCCTCGCCCTGAAAGACCTTGATAAAGAAATAACCCTTGGGAGCAAGCACCTTGGTGGCCATATCTAGCGCCAGCTCACAAAGATACATGGCTTTAGGAATATCCACCGAGAGCTGTCCACTCATATTGGGCGCCATGTCACTGAGCACCACATCAATCGCCTGGCCGTCGGTCATCTCCAGCAGACGTTCGTAGACGGCGTCCTCAGTAAAATCTCCTTGTAAGAAATCCACACCTTCAATTGGATCAATCTCCAGGATATCGCTGGCAATCACTTGGCCGCTGTTGCCCACCAGCTCCAATGCCACTTGAGACCAGCCGCCTGGGGCTGCCCCCAGGTCCAATACCTTGGCACCTGGCTGAATAAACTTGTCCTTGTCATTAACCTCGGTGAGCTTGTAAACCGCCCGCGAACGATAGCCCGCTTGCTGCGATTTTTTCACAAACTCATCACTAAAGTGTTCGTGCATCCAGCGTGATGAAGATCCTTTTTTTCCCATATTAATAATTCCTAATACTTGTGGCTATTTTACGGGATAATAGAGGCTTTTTTCGCACCCCAATCACCCTAATGGATACCAAACTTAGAAATATCGCGATTATTGCGCACGTTGACCACGGCAAAACCACCCTGGTAGATAAGTTGCTAGAGCAGTCGCAAACCTTTGACGAGCGTTTTGAGTCAAGCGATCGTATGATGGATTCAAACGATCTAGAAAAAGAGCGTGGTATTACCATTAGCGCTAAAAATACCGCGATTCGTTGGGGCGATTACCGTATTAATATCGTAG
The DNA here is from genome assembly GCA_964566765.1 of uncultured Piscirickettsiaceae bacterium. Lineage (GTDB taxonomy): Bacteria > Pseudomonadota > Gammaproteobacteria > PS1 > Pseudothioglobaceae > Thioglobus_B. The sequence goes on along the minus strand of CAZMJI010000008.1, from coordinate 2,509 downwards.
ACACCCCAGGACACGCCGATTTTGGCGGTGAGGTTGAGCGCGTGCTGTCGATGGTAGACAGTGTGCTGCTACTGGTGGATGCGCAAGAAGGACCGATGCCACAAACCCGTTTTGTGACGCAAAAGGCGTTTGCACAAGGCTTGAATCCGATTGTGGTGATCAACAAAATCGACAAAGATGCGGCGCGACCAGACTGGGTAATTGATCAAGTATTTGACCTGTTTGACCAACTGGGCGCAACCGATGAGCAGCTGGATTTCCCGATTATCTACGCCTCAAGTATTAACGGTTATGCAACGCTAGAAGACGATGTGCGCTCGGGTGACATGACACCGATGTTTGAGACCATTGTGGAAAAGGTTTCTCCACCGAATGTGGATGTGGATGCGCCATTCCAGATGCAAATCACCGCACTAGACTATTCCTCGTTTGTGGGCGCGATTGGTATTGGCCGTATTGCTCGCGGTCAGGTGAAACGCAATATGCCAGCCACCTTGGTGGCACCAGATGGCACGCAGCGCAATGTTAAGATTGCGCAAATCATGAGTTTTATGGGCCTGGATCGTATCGAGGTAGAGACAGCACAAGCTGGCGACATCGTCGCTATCACCGGTATTGAGGGCATTTCAATTTCAGATACCTTGTGCGACCAAAATTCCGTTGAGGCTTTGCCACCGCTAAGCGTTGACGAGCCAACGGTATCGATGTCATTTAGAGTGAATGATTCACCATTTGCCGGTCTAGATGGCAAATACATTACCTCGCGTAATATCCGCGATCGTTTGGATAAAGAGTTGATCTATAACGTGGCACTACGCGTTGAAGACACCGAAGATCCGTCAGAGTTCTTGGTATCTGGTCGTGGCGAATTGCACTTGTCGGTACTGATTGAAACCATGCGTCGTGAAGGTTATGAATTGGCTGTGGGTCGACCACAGGTAATTCTAAAAACCATTGATGGCGTGGTTTGCGAACCATTCGAGCAGCTGACCATTGATGTGGAAGAGCAGCATCAAGGCACGGTAATGGAGAAACTTGGCGAGCGTAAGGCCGATCTAACCAATATGATGCCTGATGGTAATGGTCGAGTGAAGCTGGAGTTCTCAATCCCATCACGCGGCTTAATTGGCTTTAGAACCGAATTCTTAACCGCAACCACCGGTACAGGTCTCATGTACTCAACCTTTGAGGCTTACAAGCCGCAAAAAGACGGTGAGATTGGTCAGCGTATCAACGGTTCCTTGATTTCAATGAACCAGGGTAGTGCGGTGGCTTATGCCATCTTTAACTTGCAGAAGTCTGGCAAGTTCTTTGTGGAACACGGCACCGATGTTTATGAAGGCATGGTGGTGGGTATCCACTCGCGTGACAATGACCTGGTGATCAACCTGCTGAAGGGTAAGCAATTAACCAACGTTCGTGCCTCAGGCAGTGATGATGCAGTGGTGCTTACACCACCTATCAAGCTAGATCTAGAGCAAGCGCTAGAGTTTATTGATGATGACGAGTTGGTTGAGGTAACGCCAAACAACATTCGTATTCGTAAGCGTCTACTCACAGAAAACGCGCGTAAGCGTGCACGCAATGCTTCCAAGGATAAAGACTAAGTCGCCTGATAAATTATCTAGACAAACTTATACACTTTGAAACATTTGGGCTAAACACGCCTGTTAAAATCTAAGCTGGCTAGCCTTAGTGCCAGTTTTTAATTATTCTTTCCAAGGTGTTATGGACAATTTTCTAAACTTTTTTGTCAAACAAAAGAAGTTGGCATTGGTGTTTACCGTTAGTATTATTGCGGTAGGTCTTCTGGTGCTCAACAACATTCAGCGTGATCGCTTCCCAGCAGTAGATTTTGAGGTAATGAGTATTGTCACGGCCTATCCTGGTGCCTCCCCTGAGGATGTCGAACAAAATGTGACCAATCTGATCGAGGACGAACTCAGCGGTATTACCGGAATCGATAAATTCACCTCAACATCGCGTACGGGCACGTCGGCCATTGTGGTAACGCTATCGCAGGATGTGGATGATGTCTCAGAACTAAAACAAGACATTCGTAACGCCGTTAACCGAGTGAAATCCCTGCCCGATGAGGTGGTTGACCTGCCTCGCGTCACCGATCAAAAAGCGACTGAACGTAGCATTTTAAGAATCAGCCTGGGCAGTGAGGCGATGGACTACGCCAGCCTCAGATTGGTGGTTGATGACATTGCCGATTCCATCGAGCTGATTGATGGTGTGGCTCGTGTCAACAAGCAAGGTTATCTAGACAAAGAGATTCAAATTCACATTGACCCGGCCAAACTCTATCAATATGAGCTATCTCTGCCACAGGTAATGAATGCGATTACCAAGCGTAATAGCCGTTATACCGTAGGCTCTAACAACAACCAATTACAAGAAAAAACCATCGTGGTATTGTCCAACTTTGATCAGGCGGATGATGTCGGCGAGGTGATTGTCAAGTCCAGCTTCGAAGGCTTGGTAGTGCGCTTAAAAGATATTG
>CAZMJI010000007.1:0-26886 GCA_964566765.1 uncultured Piscirickettsiaceae bacterium | reverse complement strand
CCACCAATGCCTTTAACCGCTTGATACACAATACCCAGGCAAGCATCAACCGCTTCAACCGCTTTAATGGCTGCGTCGAGCTTGCCCGAATGACCCACCATGTCGGTATTGGCAAAGTTACAAATGATTAAGTCGTATTTTTGGTTTTCCACATTTCTCACCAGCTCATCGGTCAGCTCGAATGCGCTCATTTCAGGCTTGAGGTCGTAGGTGGCCACATCAGGTGAGGGGATTAGAATGCGATCTTCACCGTTAAATGGACGTTCGATGCCGCCATTTAAGAAGAAGGTAACATGTGCGTACTTTTCGGTTTCTGCAATTCTAAGCTGTGTCATGCCTAGGTTGGACAGATACTTACCCAGCACATTATTCAGCTTGGCTGATGGGTAGGCCACCGGTAGGTTGAAATCTTTTTTGTACTCGGTGAGACAAATAAAATGTTTCGCAGTACGTGTTCCACGTGAAAACCCTTGGAAGTTTTCATCGGTAAAGGCCTGTGTCAGCTGTCGGGCGCGATCGGCACGATAGTTCATAAATACCATCACATCATCCGCATCCACGGTAATGGGTGCGTTAATCACGGTTGATTGAATAAACTCATCGGTTTCGCCACGTTCATAAGCCATGTCGATGGCATCGACTGCTGTCTTGGCCAAGAACTTACCCTTGCCTTGTGAGATCAGCTCGTAGGCGCAGCGTACACGCGCCCAACGATTGTCACGATCCATTGAGTAGTAACGACCGGTGATCGAAGCAATCTCGCCACAACCCAGCTCACCAATTTTTTCTTCTAGGGTTTGAATGTATTTTTTCGCACTTTTCTGAGCGCAATCACGGCCGTCAGTAAATAGGTGCAGATACACATCCTTGCATTGATATTTGTCGGCCATCTCCAGCATGGCATGGATGTGTTCGTCGTGAGAGTGCACGCCACCATCCGACAATAGGCCCATAATATGTACCGCTCGATTGTTGTCGTGTGCATACTCTAAGGCGCTTTTTAGAATCGGATTTCTAAAAAAGTCACCATTTTCAATCTCATTTTGGATGCGGGTAAAGTCTTGCGTGACGATACGCCCTGCGCCCAGGTTTAAGTGACCAACCTCGGAGTTGCCCATTTGTTCGCCCGGCAGGCCCACGTTCTTGCCGCTGGTGTGAATCAGTGAGTGTGGAAACTCTTCATTGAAGCGATCCCAAACCGGCGTGTTAGCCAAAGCAATCGCGTTATTTTCTTGGGTTTGGGCATAACCCCAACCATCTAGGATAAGCAGTAATTTTGTTTGTTTCTTATTTGCCATGTTTGTCCATAGCCCAGTTAAAACTTAGACGTTGAACAAGAAGTGAATCACATCACCATCTTGCACAATGTACTCCTTGCCTTCTGAGCGTAATTTACCGGCTTCTTTGGCGCCTTTTTCGCCGCCACAAGCAATAAAGTCGTCAAAGCTAATGGTTTCGGCGCGAATAAAGCCTTTTTCAAAGTCACCATGAATTTTACCTGCAGCTTGGGGTGCGCTGTCACCAATGTTGATGGTCCAGGCACGAACTTCTTGTACGCCAGCCGTGAAATAAGTTTGTAAGCCCAAGAGTTTGTAGCCAGCAATGATTAGGCGGTCCAGGCCCGATTGGGTTTGCCCCATCTCTGACAAAAAGTCTTGTTTTTCTTCCACGTCCAACTCAGCAATCTCGGCTTCAATGTCGGCACAAATGGCCACCACTTCTGCGCCTTCGCTTTGAGCAAATTGGGTGACTGCCTCTAGGTGCGGGTTGTTGTTAAAACCATCTTCGCTCACATTAGCCACATATAGGATCGGCTTGATGGTCAACAGTTGGAAGCCGCGCAATAGTTTGGCCTCTTCTTCGTCAAAGTCCAAGGTGCGCACACTTTTGCCGTCTTCTAGTGCCGGCAGAATACGCTCCAATAGATCCTTCAGCGCCAACGCCTCTTTTTGACCAGAGCGCGTGTTTTTCAAGGTCTTTTGGTAGATTTTTTCTACCGTTGCCAAGTCCGATAACACCAGCTCAGTATTGATAATTTCAATGTCGTCCAGTGGCGAAACCTTGCCTGATACATGCACAATGTCGTCGTTTTCAAAACAACGCACCACGTGCAAAATGGCATCGGTTTCACGAATGTTGGTGAGAAACTGATTGCCCAGGCCCTCGCCTTTTGAGGCACCCTCTACCAGTCCGGCAATATCCACGAACTCCATGGTGGTTGGCAGAATCTTTTGCGGGCTGACAATATCAGCCAATTGCGTTAACCTGGGGTCGTTAATCGGCACCACACCGACATTCGGTTCGATGGTGCAAAACGGGTAGTTGGCCGACTCAATGCCGGCTTGAGTTAGTGCATTAAATAAGGTTGACTTGCCCACATTAGGTAGGCCGACAATGCCACATTTAAATCCCATAATTATCCTTCCTTAGTATGTAGCTCGCGCATGGCTTTTTCCATGTCGCCTAGTACCACATCCTCAATCACCTGTAGTGATGAAACCAGAGCGTCTTGAATCGGATCCAGTTCAGATTGTCCAGGTGCGCGCAGTACAAAATTTGAAACTTGAGACTTGTCGCCTGGATGGCCAATGCCAATACGAAGCCGATAAAAGTCTTTGCCAATGGCTTTGATGGTGTCTCTTAGTCCATTGTGTCCACCATGACCACCACTCAGTTTTAATCTGGCGGTGCCTGGGCTTAGGTCCAGTTCGTCATGAACGGTTAAAACCTCATCTGCAGACAGTTGGTAGAAATTTGCCATCGCAGCAATCGCCTTGCCTGAGGCGTTCATAAACGTGTTGGGCTTGAGTAGCCAAACCGGGTGACCACCGATGGTGGTTTTGGCAACGTCGCCAAAGAATTTAGACTCTTTTTTGAAATTGCCGCCGTAGGCGTGAGCCAGGGCGTCAACAAACCAGAAGCCGACGTTATGACGATGCAATTGATATTTATCACCCGGGTTTCCCAGGCCAACAATCAACTTTATCGTCATCTTGCTTCTGGCCGTGTTGGCGTCTGATTACTCTTCAGACTCGCCCTCAGCTTCTGCATCTGCATCTGCTTCTGCAGGCGCTGCGTCGTCTTCCTCGTCTCTAGCAGCTGCAGCCATCTTTCTGTTGGCCTGAACAGCAACCACACTTTGGTCGTGAGACTCGCCATGAGTTAGCGCCATTAGCGTCACACCTTCTGGCATGTTAAGGTCTGATAGTGATACATGACCACCCAGTTCGATGTCAGCCACATTCACTTCAATGGCGTGTGGTAGGTCACCTGGCAAGCAAGTTACCTCAACAGAAGTAACAAAGCGGTTAAGCATGGCACCTAGGCGTAGTGCAGGGTTGTCTTCAGCGCCGATAAAGCTTAGCGGTACGTTGGTAACGATTGGCTGCTTCATGTCAATGCGCAAGAAGTCTACGTGGGTAATTTCGTTTCTGGCTGGGTGGCGCTGTAGGTCTTTTACGATCACCGATTCGTTGCTTTTACCCAACTCCATTTTTAGAATAGAGGTGTAAGCCGCATCATCGTCTAATAGATGGGTGATCTCGTGAACGTTTAGCGCAACCGAAGTTGCCTCTTTGCCCGCACCGTATACGATGGCCGGGATTTGCTCGTTGCGACGTAGGCGGCGGCTCGCACCTTTACCCTGATCGTCTCTTAGCGTTGCCTTAATAGTCATGCTCATGTTTGTCTTCCTGTAAAAATAAAAAAAACACCCAAGTGGATGTTGTTTAGTGGTTGTGCCTTGCGACCAAGCACACCAAAGCGGTGATTTTACCCGAAAACGAAAGATCGGGGGTGGGTTTCTAGGAGCTTCTAGATCTGAACCAGAACACCAAGGCCAAGAGGCTGGCGAGCGCGCTTAAGCCCGGGTGTGCATCTTGGGTAAACAAAACCCCGGCCAAAATCGCAAAGCTACCGGCAAACACCGCCGAAGTTTGTTGTTTGGCATTCGCTCTTAATTGCTCAACAATACTCTGGGTTTGCTTGGCTTGCAGGGTTGACAGGTCTTCAAGTTGGTTGATTTTTTTCAGCGCATTGATGGTAAGCTTGGGTAGTTCTGGCACTTCTTTTAGAATCTGAGGTGCTTCTTCGCTGAGTTTTTCAAAGGTATTTTTCACGCTGTATCTCTCTTTTAATAGGTCTTCTAAAAACGGCTTGGCAGTGGCCCACAAGTCCAGTTGTGGGTAGAGTTGTCTGCCCAAGCCTTCAATATTAAGCAGGGTTTTATCCAGTAATAATAATTGGGGTTGCACACGAATGTCAAAGTTTTTTGCTTCCTGGATAATCTCTAGCAACACTTGGCCGAACGAAATCTCCCCTAATGGCTTGGCAAACATGGGTTCGCAAATGCGCCCGATGGCCGCCTCAAAGGCGTTGACGTCGGTGCTGGCGCTGGCCCAGCCAGAATCCACATAGGCCTTAGCCACGGCGTGGTAGTCTTGCCTGAAAAAGCTTAAGAAAATATCGGCGATAAAATCTTTATCAGACTCGGTGAGCGAGCCCATAATGCCAAAGTCCACCCCCAGATACTGACCATTGTCAGCCACAAAGATATTACCCGGGTGCATATCAGCATGGAAAAAGTTATGTTTGAACACCTGGGTGAAAAAGATAATCACACCGTCTTCGGCCAGCTGTTTTAGGTTAATGCCTTTGGCCCTTAGGGTGTCAATCTCAGCCACCGGGGTGCCGTAGATGCGCTCTGTGGTGAGAATGTTCTCGCTGCACAGATCTTGGTGTACTTTGGGAATGTAGAGCAGCTCAGAGCCGGCAAAATTTTGCCCAATACGCATGGCATTGTCCCGCTCTTTAAGCAGGTCCAGCTCAGCCAGAATAATGGTTTGAAACTCATCTACAATCTCGATCGGTCTGAGCTTTTTGCTGATGCTGTGGCGATTAATCAGCCGCGCTAAGGCGTACATCAGTGCCAAATCGCGCTTGATAATCTGGTGAATATTAGGGCGCAAGACTTTAACCACCACCTCTTCGCCGTCGAGCGTGCAAGCAGTATGTGCCTGAGCGATAGAGGCCGAGGCCAGCGGTGTGTCGTCGAAGCGCGAGAACAAGGTGTTAATATCGCCACCTAAGTCAGCCTCGATAATGCGCTTGGCGTCAGATATCTCAAAGGCCGGACAAGCATCCTGCAGTTTTCTAAGCTCAAGGTTAATGTCTTCGGGTAACAGATCCGGGCGCGTTGATAGGGTTTGGCCAAATTTGATAAAAATTGGCCCCAATTCTTCTAAAGCCAGCCTTAGGCGCTGACCGCGCGACAGTGAGCGTTTGCCAAAATAAAACCAAGGGGTTAGATAAAGTAGCGGTCTTAAGTGTTTCAGCGCAGGTGTTGACAGCACCAGCTCGTCCAATCGATAGCGTGCCAGCGTGGTTGAGATGCTGATAAATCTACCTAGAGAGCGCATTGTTAAGACTTGTTGTTTTTAAACAGCTCGGATTTATTGGGTTGCAACACCAAGTCGGCCAACCCTTGTTTGATTTGGTTAAGCGGATGGTCTTTGTCTTTGAAGCCGTCTCGAAACCCTTTGACCAACTTGCCTAACTCATTGGCAACAATGTCACCGGTGTATTGAGAGAGGATCTCCTCAGGGTCTATCTCCACTTGTTCGAGGATGTCTACCAGCAGCTGCGCGGTTTTAACGTCGCCATGAATCACCACTTGATCGTCTCTGAGCAGTTGTTTTAGGTCCTTGCCTTCAAACAGCGAGAAGAATACTTGGGTGTCGAGCTGAATATCAACACTACTCGGTTCGTCACTAGAAGAAACCACGTAGATCTTGTCCTCGGTGCAGACAAAGTTAACCTGCAGCGGGGTTGAGGCCAACTCAAAGCGAATAACCTTGCCAGAGAGCGCACTAATATCAACCGCTTGCGTTGTAATCAAGTGGTTGATGGCCATCTCTAGTAGAAAGTGCTGCATGACTGACTACAGCTTAATGCCCTTGTGTAGCGCGACAATGCCGCCGGTTAGGTTGTGGTATTCACAAAAATCAAAACCCGCGCCTAACACCATGTCTTTTAAGGTTTCTTGATCTGGATGTTTACGAATGGACTCAGCCAAGTATTGATAAGAGTCTTCGTCGTCAGCAATCAGACCGCCCAATTTTGGCATGATGTTAAACGAGTAAAAGTCGTAAGCCTGAGATAAGAGTTCGTTGTCGGTTTTGGAAAACTCTAACACCAGCAAACAGCCACCCGGTTTGAGCACGCGATACATCTCAGCGAGGGCTTGGTCTTTGTCGGTTACGTTTCTGAGGCCAAAGGCAATAGAGACGCAGTCAAAAGTGTTGTCAGCAAAGGGAATGGCCTGGGCATTAAGTTGCACACAGTCGATCCCTGCAAAGCCTTTGTCTACCACGTTTCTGCGGCCTTCACCAAGCATCGCAGCATTGATGTCGGACAGCACTACCTGGCCAGTATCGCCCACCTTTTTACGAAACGCCATGGCCAGATCGCCCGTGCCACCGGCAATATCTAACACTTTGTCGCCGGCTTTAACCCCGCTTGAGGCAATGGTGTATTGTTTCCATAAGCGATGTGCGCCAAATGACAGCACATCATTCATCAGGTCATATTTGGAGGCGACCGAGTCAAACACCCCGCGAACTAGCTTTTGTTTGTCTTTTGTATTTACTTCTTTAAAGCCAAAATGCGTGGTGTTTTCCATAATCTATTAGGTGGTTGGGTAATCTCTAAAGTCAGCACCCGTGTAAATTTGTGTTGGTCTAAAGATTCTATTATGCCCTACTTGCTCGTGCCAGTGGGCTACCCAGCCTGCTGAACGCGCCATGGCGAAGATCGGGGTAAAGTGAATTCTTGGAATCTTAAAGATCTCAGAGTATAGGATGCCCGAGTAGAAGTCGACGTTTGGATACACACCTTTGTGTGCCAACAGCTCTTCACAAACACGCTCTACTTCTAGCGCAGTCTCAAAGCGTTTTGACAACTGCACATTGTGCTTGTTGACGTATTCTTCGATCATGCGTTGCAAGATCGTGGCTCTTGGGTCTTTGACCTTGTATTCACGGTGACCCATGCCCCAAATAATTTGCTTGTTCTTAAGACGGTTTTCGATGTAGCTGCGTGCGTTTTCTGGCGAGCCAATATCATCTAGCATGTTAAGTACGTCTTCGTTTGCACCACCGTGTAGCGAGCCAGCCAGGGTGCCAACTGCTGCTGAGATTGAGGCAAACGGATTGGCCAAGGTTGAGGCTGTCACCATCGCCGAGAAAGTTGAGGCGTTAATGGTGTGCTCTGCGTGTAGAATCAAACACGCATCGAATAGCTTAACAATGTCATCATCCGGCTCTTCGCCAAACGACATGTACAAGAAGTTCTTAGCGTAAGACATGTGCTTGCTTGGCGGAATCGGATCGTAACCTGCACTGATACGCGCCCACATGGCCACTAAGGTGCTCATGTTAGAGATAATCTTGGTCAGCGCGCTTTGCGTATAAGCCGAATCTGGATTTTCTGCAGCAGCATCTGGATAGAAGGTTGCCATGGCAGCAATCGACGTCTGCAATACGTCCATCGGATGGCCACCACAGGGTAGGGACCACATCATTGAACGGATGTTGCGCTTTACTTCGTAGCGTTTGTGTAGAACGTTTCTAAAACGTTCTAGTTTGTCTGCATCTGGCAGCTCGCCATCTCTTAGCAGTAGTGCCACTTCTTCAAATGAAGCATTTTTCACCAAATCTTCAATTGAATAGCCACGATAGGCCAAAATACCTCTTTCACCATCAATTGATGAGATGGCTGATTCAGTAGCCGGAACGCCGGCTAAGCCTGGAATGTATTCCATCATAGTTTCTCTCTCCCCTAATTAGACCGAAAACGAAGAGCCACAACCACAAGTGGTTTTGGCATTTGGGTTGTGAATGATAAAGCGCGACCCTTGTAGGTCCTCTAGATAGTCAACCGTCGCCCCAATTAAATATTGGTAACTCATCGGGTCAACCACCAGCTCTACGCCATCATTGCTGACACAACTATCGCCTTCTTTGTACTGTTCGTCAAAGGTAAACCCATAAGAAAAACCAGAGCAGCCGCCGCCGGTGATGTACACGCGCAGCTTCAGCTGATCGTTTTTTTCTTCTTTGATCAGATCCGATACTTTTTTGGCGGCATTGTCCGAAAAAACAATCTCCGCAGACTCTAAGCTGTCTTCTATCATCTCGGTTTATCCTTTAAGGCAATAGTCCAATTGATTTTAGCCCTGTATTCTCTTCAAGACCAAACATTAAATTCATATTCTGAATTGCTTGCCCTGAAGCGCCTTTAACCAGGTTGTCAATCACTGACATAATCACCAGTTTATTGCTGTTTGGTATTTTTTGCAAACCGATTTGACAGAAGTTTGATGATTTCACACTGCGCGTTTCCGGACAAGTACCTGCAGCCAGTACGGTCACAAAGGCCTCGTCGGCATAGGTTTGTTCAAACAAAGTCTGCACGTCGGTATCTATGTCTAATAGGTCTACATAGAGGGTGGCGTGAATGCCGCGAATCATCGGTGTTAGGTGTGGGACAAAGGTAAGCCCTACTTCTGCACCACCGGAGAAACGCTCTAATTGTTGTTTAATCTCTGGAAAGTGTCGATGACCCCCAACGCCATAAGCCTTAAATGACTCGCTGGTTTCGCATAGCAACATGGCTTGATTGGCAGCGCGACCCGCACCTGAGACGCCCGATTTACAATCGGCCACAATATTATCCAGCGCAATTAACTTATTCTCTACCAAAGGCTTGAGCGCCAGCTGCACCGCGGTTGGATAGCAACCCGGGTTGGCCAATAGTTGCGCCTCTTTAACCTCGTCTCGGTTGTACTCTGGCAAGCCGTAGACGGCTTTTGACAACAACTCGGTTTGCGTATGCGCCATGTTGTACCATTTAGACCACTCAATATCGTCGGCAATCCTAAAGTCAGCACCCAGGTCAACCACCTTAATGCCTTGCTCAACAAAACGACCCGCGCCTTCCATGGCGACCCCGTGCGGGGTGGCGAAAAACACCACGTCACATTGATTCAGTGCGTCGCTGTCTGGCAGCGAGAAACACAAATCCGAGTGACCAATCAGTGAAGGAAATACCTGGGAGACCGGCGTACCATCTAGAGAGCGCGAGCTAATCGCTACCACTTCCACCTGAGGATGGTTGTGCAATAATCTGAGTAGCTCGACACCGGTATAGCCGGTACCGCCAATAATGCCTGCTTTGATCATGATCTTAGTGAGACTCTCCCAGCATTTTCTCTAGGTAGTGAATGTTCATACCACCCTCGCAGAAAGTGCCATCCTGCATGATTTTGCGATGTAATGGGATGTTGGTTTTAATACCGTCAATCACCATCTCATCCAAGGCATTTTGCATCTTGATAATGGCTTCTTCACGACTCTCGGCAAAGGTAATCAACTTACCAATCATTGAGTCATAATGCGGCGGTACCGTATAGCCGTTATAGATGTGTGAGTCCACGCGCACGCCCAGACCGCCTGCCACGTGGTACTGGGTAATCTTACCCGGTGATGGCATAAAGTTATTCGGATCCTCGGCGTTAATACGACACTCAATGGCAGAGCCATTAATGCTAATATCATCCTGTGTCAGTGACAATACCTGGCCGTCGGCAATGCGAATTTGCTCACGCACAATGTCAACACCGGTGATCATCTCAGTCACTGGATGCTCAACCTGTACACGGGTATTCATTTCAATAAAGTAGAACTCGCCATCTTCGAACAAGAATTCAAAGGTACCGGCGCCACGATAGTTGATCTGCTTACAAGCGTTGGCACAAATGCCACCAATCTTATTTCTAAGCTCTTCGCTGATGCCTGGTGCTGGTGCTTCTTCAACCACTTTTTGGTGGCGTCTTTGCATCGAGCAGTCGCGCTCACCCAGGTGGACAGCATTGCCATGTTCGTCAGCCAGTACCTGAATCTCAATATGACGAGGCGTGGTTAAGAACTTCTCCATATAGACTTCAGGATTACCAAAGAAGCTTTGCGCTTCGGTCTTGGTCAGTTCGATCGAGCCCAGTAGATCCTCTTCTCGTTCAACCACGCGCATACCGCGGCCACCGCCACCGCCAGACGCTTTAACGATAATTGGCAGACCGATGTTTCGAGCCAAGGTCAAGTTGGCTTGCTCGTTATCAGTTAGGCCACCGTCTGAACCTGGCACACAAGGCACGCCTGATTTTTGCATGGCTTCAATCGCTGCCACTTTGTCGCCCATCACACGAATGTTCTCCGCACGCGGACCAATAAAGATAAAGCCGCTTTCTTCCACGCGTTGAGCAAAGTCGGCATTTTCCGACAAGAAGCCGTAACCCGGGTGGATGGCATCTGCATGCGTGACTTCAGCCGCACTGATAATCGCTGGAATGTTGAGATAGCTGTCTGTTGAGGCATGTGGACCAATGCAAACCGCTTCGTCCGCTAGGCGCACGTGCTTTAGGTCTTTGTCTGCTGTTGAGTAGACCGCCACCGTTTGAATGTCCAGCTCTTTACACGCTCTTAGAATTCTCAGCGCAATTTCGCCACGGTTGGCGATTAGAACCTTTTTGATTTTATTCATTGTTCTGACTTTTATTCGATAACAACCAAGGTTTGGCCAAACTCAACCGCATCGCCGTCACTACATAGGATTTCAATCACCGTACCAGATTGATCTGCCTCGATCTGGTTCATGATCTTCATGGCCTCAACAATACAAATGGTGTCGCCTTGATTCACGTGTTGACCGACCTTAACAAATGGCGCCGAGGTTGGTGAGGCAGCCGAGTAGAAGGTGCCAACCATTGGTGAGGTGATTGGATGACCATCAGCTGAACCTGCAGGCTCAGCAGCAGGCGCTTCGGCCGCCACTGGTGCAGCTGCGACTGGCGCTGGTGCTGCCATGGCCACTGGTGCGGCCGCCACTGGTGCACCCTCGCCATAACGTGAGATGCGAACCGATTCTTCGCCTTCTTTGATTTCAATCTCTGCCATGCCAGATTGTTCTAGCAGTTCCATCAGTTTTTTAACTTTTCTAATATCCATAGCTTTTCCCCTTGCTTATGTTTTAATGTGTCTAATAGCGGCCTCTAACGCAAACTCATAACCTTGTGCACCAAAGCCTGAGATAACGCCTTCGGCGATGTCTGAAAAATATGATTTTGAACGAAAGTCTTCGCGTTTGTAGACGTTCGATAGGTGTATTTCTGTAAACGGAATGTCAACCGCCAACAGCGCATCTCTGAGCGCAACTGAGGTATGTGTGAACGCCGCAGGGTTGATAATAATGTAGCGAACGCCGTCACCATGTGCTTGATGAATACGCTCAATCAGCCCAACTTCGGCGTTGTCTTGATGGTGCTCCAGTGCAATGCCAGCCTGATCAGCTAATGTCTGCAAGTTGGCAACAATCGCTTCTAAGGTTTGTGCGCCATAATGTCCAGGCTCTCTAACGCCCAATAGATTGAGGTTGGGGCCATTTAGCAACAAGATGTCAGACATAGCGCGTTCCGATCGTCAAATAAATCAAATTTTACCACCAACATAACGAACATTAGTTGGATTTATCGACAATTTAGCGGCAAATAAGCGCTCTTATTGTAGTGGTTTTAGGCGTTCTATAAAGGCCTGTGCGTTGATCTCACCCACGACCCTGGCGCTGCGCACCTCTTGGCCTTCTTTAAAGAATAGAATGGCCGGCGGCCCGATGATGCCAAACTTGGCCATTAGCGCTTTGTCGTTGGCATTGTTCTCGGTCACATCAGCTTGTAGACTAATCGCCCCTTCCAGTTGTTTAACCACGGTTGGATCGCTAAAGACAAACTTCTCCAGCTCTTTGCAAGAGATACACCAATCGGCGTAGAAGTCTAACATCACCAGTTGCTTGTTTTGCTTGGCGCTGGCAAGAATGCCCTCTAGTGCCTCAACCGAGGAGACGTTCTGGAAGTTGACGTGAGCGCTCTCAACCTGAGTGCTGCTAGCGCCCCAGTGTGATAGTGGTGCCAGCATATCGCCACCACCTCTGGCTACCAAGCCCCAAAGCAAGATACCATAACCCAAGACAATCAAACCGATGGCCTTGAAGATGCGACCCCAGGCGCTTTCGGTCTTGCCAAAGTTGTTAAACACGCCCATGGCAATTGGCGAGATGGTAAACAGTAGCGCCCAAAGCGTGAGCGATACCATTGGTGGAATCACACGATCAATCAACCAGATGGCAACCGCCAGCATCAAAATACCAAAGATGTATTTGATGTTGTCCATCCACATGCCAGCACGTGGCAGTTTAGAGACGCCAGCACCGATGATGATCAGTGGCACACCCATACCCAAACTCATGACAAATAACGACAGACCGCCCAGTACCGCATCGCCGGTCTGGCCGATGTAGATCAGTGCGCCAGCCAGTGGTGGCGCCACACAAGGACCGACAATCAGTGCCGATAAAAAGCCCATAATGGCCACACTAAAGAGGTGACCGCCTTCTTGTTTGTTACTGATGTTGGTGACTTTGGTTTGCAGCGAGGCTGGCAACTGGATTTCGTAGTAGCCAAACATTGACATGGCCAACGCCACAAAGACCGCACTAAATAGTGCCAATACCCACGGTGTTTGGAACAGCACTTGTAGGTTTTCGCCAAAGTAACCGGCAGCCACACCCGCGGCCGAGTAAGTCAAACTCATGGCCAGTACAAAGACCACCGACATCACAAAGGCTTTACGCGTGGTGACGTCTTTTTGCCCGACAATAATGCCCGAGAGAATCGGAATCATTGGGAACACGCAAGGCGTTAGTGCCAGTAGCAGACCAAAACCAAAGAAGCTCAGCAACGTCCACATTACGTCCTCTTGTTTTAATAACTCGGCAATCTGATCGGTTTCATTGAGATCTTGCGCAGCTGGTGCTGTGTTAATACTGGTGTCAGCCTTAGAAACCGGCGCATTGGTTGATGGTGTGGCGGCGCTTACAGCCTTTGGTGCATCTTGGATCGGCAGGGTAATGTCAACGGTTTTCTCCATCGGTGGGTAGCAGATGCCGCCAGTCCAACAGCCCTGGTATTTAGCGCTAAAGCTGATTTGTTGTGATTGAATGTTCTCTAGCGGTAGTTCAATGACCAGCTTGCCTTTGTGAATTTGCACCTTGCCAAACAGCGGGTCATCCTTAATCTTGCCGGCCGGGAAGGCAATCTCACCAAATTCTGCACCTTTGACATCAATAAAGAATTTGTCGTGGTACAAGTAATACTCTGGATGCACATCCCAGGTGGCCACCAGGGTGTTGGCATTCAGCGCTTCAACTGAGAATTTAAAGGCTTCGTCGCCTGGTAGCGGCTCATCTGAAATTGGCGCAATCTTCTCGGCAACTGACTGCGCCTGAGCTTTAACCTGGTCAAACATGTTAAAGGCTTGATCCATGGCCGAGGCCGGATGGATGTTACTGATGTCTAACACCACCGATTTGGTCACTGGCGGATAGCAAACGCCCAGATCGGCACAACCTTGGAAGCCCACATTCAATAGAATAGATTTGCCCTCGCCTGGCAGCACTGGAATACTGACGCTGGCTTTGTCTCGGTAAATACCCACGCGACCAAAGAATTCATCGTCTTTGATTTTGGCTTCTGGGAATTTGGCAATGCCTAAGCGTTCAGAGGCATCTGAGGTGATTTTAATTTTCTCTTTATAGAGGTAGTAGCCCTTGGCGATGTCCCAGTTTAGCTCAATCTGGTCATTCACCACTCGCGCCTGAAAGGCAAAGGCCTGATCGGCTGGCAGCAGTTCAGAATCGGCAGATGAAAAAGCCGAATGTAATAATAGTAGGCAAAGTGCGAATAATTTTTTCACTTTTGTCGTGCTCCCCCAAAAAAATACAGCGTTCATTATAAGACAGATGCTAACTTAGCACAACGCCGTCTGTCAAGCGCGCATAAAAAACCCCAGACCATGGCCTGGGGTTTTTAAAGCGTCAAGCGCAGGCTAAATTAGCCCAGCTTGGCTTTAATGGCGTCAATCACCGCGTCTGATGAAGTGGCTTGTACTGATAGTAGCAGACCTTCTTCTTTATAGAAGTCAACCAATGGTGCGGTTTGGTCGTTGTAGACGTTCAGACGGTTGCTGATCGCTTCTTCGGTCTCGTCATCACGCTGAACCACTGGTGCGCCACATTTGTCGCAAACACCCTCAACCTTGGTTGGGTTTGACTTAACGTTGTAGATTTCACCGCAGCCTGTGCAAGTGCGTCGTGTGGTTAGACGATCTAGAATCACGTCACGTGGTACGTCGATCTCAACTGCTGCATCCAGAGTTTCACCCATCTTCTCAAGTAGTACCTTTAGCGCTTCTGCTTGTGGAATGGTGCGCGGGAAGCCGTCTAGTAGGTAACCAGACTGACAGTCGTCTTCTTTAAGACGCTCTTCCATAATGCCCATGATTAGGTCATCTGATACCAGGTCGCCAGCCTTCATCGCTGCTTCTGCTTGCTTGCCTAGCTCGGTGCCCGCAGCCACTGCGCCACGTAGAATGTCACCGGTTGAAATTTGAACTGAACCGTCTAATTTGGTTAGTAGTTTGGCAACTGTGCCCTTGCCCGCGCCGGGTGCGCCTAAAAGAATGAGTTTCATAATATGTCCTTAGTAATGATTAAAAAAAAGGTCGCTACCTGCGACTAAAATCGGGCGAAATTTTATCATAATTAGCGCCCAAAATTCGAATGATGGAAGTTTAGAGACCTTATTGAACCACAACCACCATGGCTGGTCGTACCAGGCGTCCATTTAAGGTAAAGCCGACTTGTACCACCTCTAAGACGGTGTTGGAGTCCTGGTCAGGCATTGGAATCATGGTCACTGCTTCGTGCAATTCAGGATTAAAGGCCTCGCCTTTTGGATCAACGCTTTGTACGCCAAACTTCTCCAGGGTTGATAAAAATACTTTGTCGGTCATTTCCAGGCCTTCAATCAAACTCTCGATACTAGCCTGTTCTTCTTGCGCAGACCTCAGGCCCATGCTCAGTGAATCTTTAACTTCAAGTAGGGCCTTAACAAAGCCGTCCAAGGCATACTTGTGTGCATTCTCAACGTCTTTAGCGCTGCGGCGCTTAATGTTTTCAATCTCGGCTTGGGCACGCAAAACCTTATCCCAATTATCTTTGGCCGATTGCTGAGCCTGCTCCAGTTGGGCCTGCAGGTCTTCACTTGACGCTTGCTCGTCACCGGTGTCGGTTGTGGTTTCTGCTTCGGCGTTTTCTAGCGGCTCTTCAGAGGGGTTTTCACTTGGTTTTTTAGTCATGTTTGGGTCTAATTAATGTATATTTAGCTCTTAGATAGTGTCTATTTTAGACAAATCAACCCATAATTTTAAAATATATTAGCTATGTTTAATACGATAGGCATCATCACCAAGCCCAACGACCCTGTGAGCGATTCAACCGCTGAAGAGCTCAGCGCTTATTTGGATTCGCGTGGTATTCGCGTGGTTTCCAGTGACGATGAGATTGCCCAGGCTGCCGATTTGGTGATTGTGGTGGGCGGTGACGGCACCTTATTAAATACGGCTTGTAGTTTTGTGGATCACAACATCCCGATTCTGGGAGTTAATTTGGGTCGTCTGGGATTTTTGGCCGATGTCAGTGCCGAGCATATGCTGGCAACCGTCTCCCAAGTGTTGGATGGTGAGTTTATTAAGGAAGAGCGTTGTTTGCTCTCATGCCAACTAGAGCAGGATGGCCAGGCGATTGATACACGCTTAGCATTTAATGACGTGGTGTTGCATCGTAAGCAAACGCTGCGCATGATCGAGTTTGATGTGTTTATTGACGAGCGTTTCGTCAACAATCAGCGCGCGGATGGTTTGATTGTGACCACACCAACCGGCTCAACGGCATATGCACTGTCTAGTGGCGGGCCGATTATGCATCCAGGGGTTAACGCCATTGGCTTGGTGTCAATTTGTCCGCACACCATGAGCCATCGACCGTTGTTGGTGCCGGGTGCCAGCGAAGTGGTGATACGCATTCGTGATATTGATGTGGGCGCAACGGTGAGCTTTGACGGTCAAAGTTCTTTTGCCATTGAGCCTGGACAGGACTTAAGAGTGCGTCAGCACAGCAGCTTTATTCACCTACTACACCCGAAAGACTACGATTATTTTGAGATCATTCGTTCCAAACTGCGTTGGGGATCTAAGCTAACCTAGGGCCTTATGCTGTTAGAGTTGTCGGTAAAAAACTTGGCCGTGGTTGACGCCTTAGAGGTGTCGTTTGAGCCGGGCATGAGCACCATTACCGGTGAGACTGGCGCGGGTAAATCAATCTTACTCAACTCACTAGGCTTGGCCCTGGGCGTTAGAGCAGATAAGTCAATGGTACGTGCGGGTGAGTCGCGCGCCGATGTGAGTGCTACCTTTTTGCTTGAGCATAACCCCAGAGCGCAAGCGCTGCTTGAAGAACAAGCATTGGATGGCGAGACCGAGTGTGTACTGCGTCGTGTGATTGGTGCCGACGGACGCTCTAAAGCCTTTATTAATGGCGTGTCTATGCCGCTGGCTGTGCTCAAGCAATTGGGCGAATGCCTGGTTGATATCCACGGCCAAAACGAACATCAATTGTTATTAAAGCCCGCTGAACAGCTGGCGTTATTAGATGGTTATGCAGATAACACACAGCGCCTATCAGTGTTAGATACCTTGGCGCGCGAACATCGAGAGCTTTCAACACGCTTGACTGAGTTGCAAGACAACCAAGAGAGCTTATTGCAGCAGCAGGAGTTGTATCAGCATCAATTAGATGAGTTAAAGGCGGCCAATTTGAGTGCAGAAGAGCTGCAGAGTATTGAAAAAGATTATCGCCTTAGTGCCAATTTGGGCCAACTGGTGACCCAAGTATCCGGCGTGTTGGCGCAACTAGAGTCTGATCAGGGGGTGAATGCGCAACTCTCCAGCCTGAGCTATGAGCTGGATAAGGCACAAGCGCTGGATGAGGCGCTGGGCGAGGCCGGCGAACTCTTAGACAGTGCTCAAGTACAAGTACAAGAATGTGTGTATGCCTTGAATGACTACCTAAGTCGCCTGGACATGGACGAAGAACGTATGCAGCTGCTGGAGGCGCGCATGAGCGAACTCCACGACCTCGGCCGTAAACACCATTGCCAATTTGAAGAATTGCTGGAAGTTCAGGCGCAATTAGAAGCGCGTTTGTCTGAGTTGGGTTCACCAGGCACCTCTCTCGAACACTTAAACAAACGCCTTAAAGAGATTCAAGAGCAGTATCAGGTATTGGCAGACGAGTTGAGCGCCTCTAGAGCACAAAGTGCCAAGACCTTGTCAGCCCAGGTGAGTGAGATCATGCAAACCTTGGGCATGCCAGGCAGTGAGTTTGAGGCAGCCTTGCAGCCCAAGCCGACCGGGGTGCATTTGGGCGGCAATGAATCGGTGGATTTTCTGGTGCGTACCAACATGGGCCAGCTACCCAAGCCGCTTAAGAAGATTGCCTCGGGCGGCGAGTTGTCGCGTATCTCCTTGGCCATCTCCGTGGTGGGCAGTAGCAGCGACTACACCCCAACCATTGTGTTTGATGAAGTGGATGTGGGCATTAGTGGTGCGGTTGCCCAAACCGTGGGCGAAAAGCTGAAAGCCTTGGCCAAACACCATCAAGTGTTATGTATCACCCACTTGGCCCAAGTGGCCTGTTTTGGTGATACCCACTTTAAGGTCAGCAAAACTCAGCACAGCGACGGTGCCAGCACGCAGATTGACGTCCTCTCGAAGCAGGCGCGTGTTGAAGAGGTGGCCCGAATTCTCTCGGGCTCTCAAATTAGTGATAAGGCGCTTGAAGCAGCCGCAGCGATGATTAAAGCCAGCGCTTAATCGTGCTTGCGAATACGCTCGATACCCAACATCTTAAAGATGTACTTTTGATAAGACGGCTCAGAGTTGCCAGTCTTCATATTGCGAATAAAGAACTTCTCAAAGGCAATCTTGGCCAGGTGCATCATCTTGCCTTTTTTGGCCCAAGTCACATTTCTGGGTGGAATCTGTGGCATGGCCACAAAAGCCGCACCAGTATCGCCCATGTCGGCAATACAGACCGCATTCCAAGTTGGTTTGTGACTTGGTGTTTGACCGGCCAACATCTCTTCGATGTTGTGCACGATGGCAGTCACCATTGACTCAATCATATAGCCAGTTTTTGGCGTGCCACACATCACCGGCGTGGCCTCGACTGGCGGAATGGCAACATTTACTCCCAAGGAGAAAATGTTATCTTTAACTGGGGATTGCTGATATTCATTGATCATCACAAAACCGCGCGGATTGACATAACCCTCGCCTACCTCGGCCAATTTGCTAACCACATCAACCCCTTTAAAGGCTGGCAGCATCATGGTGTGCTTGGTTGGCACCTCATGGGTTTTGATCACCTCACCGTCATCATTCACCTGTTCAACGGTGACCAAATCCTGGGCCACAGAAGCAACCTTGGCATTGGTAATCCATTTAATATGTCGGTGTCTGAATTCGGACTCTAACAAACCTTTAGAGTCGCCCACACCGCCCAGGCCCAAATGGCCAATATACGGTTCTGCGGTGACAAAGGTCATTGGGCATTTGTCTCGAATGCCACGTTTTTTTAAATCGGTATCCATAATGGCAGCAAACTCGTACGCTGGACCAAAGCACGAAGCGCCTTGTACTGCACCGACCACAATCGGGCCACCGCCACCTGCGCAGAAAGTCTCCCACTCTCTAGAGGCAATTTTGGCATGCGCCGTGGTACAGATAGAGACGCTATGACCGTCTGGACCTAGGCCGTCGACCTCGTCAAAGGCCAGTTTTGGACCGGTTGCCAGTACCAAGTAGTCATACTCAACTACCTGCTGACCATCCACCACTACCTGGTTGTCATCGGGCTTGATGTCAGTGGCTTCGCCGACAATCAGCTCAATGCCTTTGCGTTTTAAGCGTGGCGCCAATTCGAAACTAATATCGTCCTCAGAGCGCCAGCCAACGGCCACCCATGGATTGGACGGAATGAAATTGAAATTAGGATTGTTAGAAATAACAACCACATCGTGCGCTTTGCCTACGGTCTTCTTCATGTCGTAGGCGAACGGCAACCCCCCGGTGCTTGCACCAATGACTACAATACGTGCCATTATTCTCCTCTTTTTTGTTCTCTCAACAGTTCTAATATTATTCCCCGAAAGCGCCATTTGTCAAACGTATTAGCTATTCATAATACGTAGTAGTTTTTCATCATGCAAAAAAAACTTTTATAAATGGGCCTAGTCAAACTGTGTATAATTCGAAGCCACTATGGGGATAGTTGCAGGTTTGATGATAGCCGTGGTTAACCAGCTAATGTTGTGCTGGAAAATAAGGCGACTTGAAAACAAGGAAATCACAGACCCGAAACAGGTGGTAACTGCCGGCAGAATATCTTTGATTGAACGTCTGGCCCTGATTGGTATATTGCTCACGCTAGCCATGAAAGAGTTTGATCCACCCACTGTGCTATTAAGCTTTTTTATAATTAATTTAAGTCTGGTCTATTTTATAAAATGTCAAGCGAAACATTAACAGCTTCAGGCTACATTAAGCACCATCTGCAAAACCTTACTTATGGACAGCTGCCTGACGGCACTTGGGGCTTTGCTCATAGCGCTGCTGAGGCGCAAGCCATGGGCTTTTGGTCGATTAATGTTGACTCCATGTTTTGGTCACTAGCAACGGCGCTAATCTTCTTCTTTGTATTCCGAGCAGCGGTTAAAAAAATCACCACAGGCGTACCAACCGGTATGCAAAACTTTATTGAAATGGTGATTGAGTTTGTCAATCACAGTGTTCGCGATTCCTTCAAAGGCAAAAACGACTTGGTGGCACCAATGGCGCTGACCATTTTCGTGTGGATCTTTTTGATGAACTTTATGGATCTAATTGCCGTAGACTGGCTACCGAAACTGTTTGAAGTGGGTGTGGTTGCCATGGGCGGCGATGCGCATAGCGCCTTCTTTAAAGTGGTGCCATCAACCGATCCGAACATCACCTTTGGTATTGCCTTCTCAATTTTTGCGCTGGTTATTTTCTACAGCATCAAGATTAAGGGCCTAGGCGGCTTCTTGTCTGAGCTGCTATTCCACCCATTTGGTAAGTTTGGTCTGCCAATTAACTTATTGTTAGAGGGTGTGTCGTTAATTTCGAAGCCGATTTCATTGGCGCTGCGTCTATTTGGTAATATGTACGCGGGTGAAATCATCTTCATTCTAATCGCTATCATGTATAGCGCTGGTATTGGTTTTGGTGCCTTTGGTGGTTTGTTGCAGATTGGTTGGGCCTTGTTCCACATTCTGATCATCACCTTGCAGGCCTTTATCTTTATGACACTAACCATTGTGTATATGGATATGGCTCACCAAAAGGAACATTAATTTTTTAATTTTTATATAACTCACAGGAGAAAGACAAATGGGTGAAACAAGTGCAATCTTATATATTGCGGCTAGCGTAATGCTAGGCCTGGGCGCTCTAGGTGCTGCAATCGGTATTGGTATTCTAGGTGCTAAGGTACTAGAAGGTGCGGCTAGACAGCCTGAGCTAATTCCAATGCTAAGAACACAATTCTTCATCTTTATGGGTCTAGTAGACGCGGTTCCAATGATTGCCGTTGGTCTAGGTCTGTACGTACTATTTGCGGTTGCGTAAATAGCGAAGAAGACGAGGTTTTTATTTTTTAAGACAATAAGGCAGACTTATGAACATTAATGCTACGCTAATTGGTCAATCAATTGCATTTTTCATTTTCCTCTACTTGGTTAAGAAGTACGTCTGGCCACCGCTACTGGCGGCGATGGAAGAGCGTAAAAAGCGTATTGAAAGTGGCATTTTAGCCGCTGAGCGCGGTATGGCTGAGCAACAAGAAGCTGAGCAAAAAGCGCAGGAAGTGTTAAAGCGTTCTAAGGGTCAAGCTGCTGAAATTATTGCTAACGCAACTCGACAAGCATCAGCCATGGTGGAAGAAGCCAAAGACGTGGCCATGCAAGAGGCTGATAGAGTCAAAGCACAAGCACAGGCTGAGATCGAGCAAGATGCCATTCGCGCTCGTAACGAGCTGAAAGATCAGGTATCTGATCTGGTGATGCAAGGTGTTAACTCAGTGTTGGCTAAAGAAGTTGACGCAAAAGCCCACAAAGATATGTTGGGCAAGCTTTCACAGTCTTTATAGTTAAGCAGTCGTTATGGAACAAACCACAATCGCCAAACCTTATGCCAATGCAATCCTTAAGGTTGCCGCGCAGGATAATAGCTATTCAGCCTGGCATGAGTTGTTAAGCACACTGGCACAGATTGGTGCCGATGAGCTTTACCAGGCGTTTGATGCCTCACCACAGGTGTCAAAGCAAGAAAAGATCGACACCACGGTGAAGCTACTGGGTAGCGCGCTGGGCAGAGACCTAGGTGCACCAGAGCAAGCAACGGTTGCCTTGCTGCAAGAAAATGCACGTATGGCTGTGGTTGCAGACATCTTGGCCTTGTTTGAAGAGGCGATGAACGCATCAAATGACACGCGTGCTTTTCAGGTGATCAGTGCCTATAAGTTGACGCAGGCTGAAGAAAAGCAAATTACCCAAGACTTGGCGGCGAAATATAACGCGTCTGTTAGTATTGAAACCCAGGTTGACGAAACCTTGACGGGTGGTGTTGTAATTAGAGAAGGCGACAAAGTATTGGATCTCTCGATCCAAGCGCGCGTGGCCGAATTACAAACCCGCCTATCAGCAAATTAATTTAAAGTTAAGAGGACGAGATAATGCAATTAAACGCTTCCGAAATTAGTGATTTAATTAAGAAACAAATACAAGGCTTCGATTTTGAAGCTCAGGCACGCACAGAAGGTCGAGTGATCAGTGTGAGTGACGGTATTGTGGCCATCCATGGTTTGGCAGATGTACAGTTTGGTGAGATGCTGGAATTCCCAGGCAACACCTTCGGTATGGCGCTTAACCTTGAGCAGGACTCAGTTGGTGCGGTTGTATTAGGTGATTATCTACACATCTCTGAAGGTGACACGGTTAAGTGTACCAACCGTCTAATGGAAGTGCCGGTGGGTGAAGAGCTACTAGGTCGCGTGGTTAACCCATTGGGTCAAGACATTGAAGGCAAAGGCGCGATTGATGCCAAAGCCAGCCGTCCTCTTGAAATTATTGCCCCGGGTGTAATTGATCGTCAATCAGTAGACCAGCCAGTACAAACCGGTATTAAAGCGATTGACTCAATGGTGCCAATTGGCCGCGGTCAGCGTGAGCTAATTATTGGTGACCGTCAAACGGGTAAGACAGCGGTTGCGGTTGATGCCATCATCAACCAAAAAGACACCGGTGTTAAATGTATTTATGTAGCGGTTGGCCAGAAAGCCTCATCGGTATCAGCCGTGGTGCGCAAGTTAGAAGAAAACGGCGCGCTAGAAAACACCATTATCGTGGCAGCGAATGCGGCAGATTCTCCAGCGCTACAGTACATCGCGCCATATGCAGGTTGTGCCATGGGTGAGTATTTCCGTGATCGCGGTGAAGACGCCCTGATTATTTATGATGACCTAACCAAGCAGGCTTGGGCTTATCGTGAAGTATCACTACTACTTAAACGTCCACCAGGTCGTGAAGCTTATCCGGGTGATGTATTCTACCTACACTCAAGACTGCTTGAGCGTGCCTCACGTGTTAATGCGGATTACGTAGAAAGAATGACCAATGGCGAAGTTAAAGGCCAGACCGGTTCACTAACCGCACTACCAATTATTGAGACGCAGGCGGGTGACGTATCAGCTTTCGTACCAACCAACGTAATTTCAATTACTGATGGTCAGATTTTCCTAGAAACAGACCTATTCAACTCAGGTATTCGTCCAGCGATTAACGCCGGTCTATCGGTATCTCGAGTGGGTGGTGCAGCACAGACCAACATCATTAAGAAGCTGGGTGGTGGTATTCGTCTAGACTTGGCTCAGTATCGTGAGCTAGCAGCATTTGCGCAGTTCGCTTCAGATCTAGATGCCGAAACCAAAGCACAGATTGATCGTGGTCAGCGCGTGACTGAGCTGATGAAGCAAAACCAATATGCACCAATGTCAGTTGCAGAAATGGCAACCTCGCTATTTGCAGCGAACTCAGGCTCTTTGGACGACATTGAGGTTAATAAAGTGGTTGATTTCGAAGCGGCATTGATTGCTTACATGAATGCAAACCAAGCGCCACTGATGGAACAAATCAACACAGCTTGTGAATATAACGATGAGGTTGCAGCTGAGTTGCAAGCCGCCATCGATGACTTTAAGGCAAACCACACTTGGTAAATAACAATGGCTAGCGGCAAGGAAATTAGAACCCAGATCTCGAGTATTAAGAATACTCAGAAGATCACCTCGGCCATGGAAATGGTTGCGGCCTCTAAGATGAAAAAGGCAGAAGACAGAATGTTGTCTTCTCGACCTTATGCTGAGAAAATTGCCAAAGTTATTGGCCATCTGGCTTATGCGCACTCAGAGTTTGAGCATCCGTATATGAAAGAGACGGGCGAGGTTAAGCGTATTGGCTTGATCGTTATCTCTAGTGATCGTGGTCTTTGTGGTGGTCTTAACACCAACCTATTTAGATCGGTACTAAAGCAAGTAGCAGAGTATCAGCAACAAGGTATTGAAGTGGATTTGTGCACGATTGGTAAAAAAGCCACATCGTTTTTCAAAAACACCGGCCTAAACATTGTTTCAGTGTTGACTGATCTGGGTGACACCCCACATTTTGATGATCTACTAGGCACCATTAAGGTGATGCTTGATAGTTTTGACGATGACAATATCCAGCAATTATCAGTGGCCTACAACGTGTTTGAAAACACCATGACCCAAGCGCCAACCACCACACAGTTGGTGCCAATGGTAGCGGGTGAAGTTGAAGGCATGGATCATCACTGGGATTATATTTATGAACCAGATGCTGAAGAAGCGCTTAGTGCACTATTGGTGCGTTATATCGAGGCTTTGGTTTATCAAGGTTTGGTTGAGAATATTGCCTGTGAGCAGTCAGCACGTATGATTGCAATGAAGAGCGCAACAGACAACGCGGGCGACATGGTGAAAGGTTTAGAGTTAGTTTACAATAAGGCAAGACAAGCAGCAATTACACAAGAGATTTCTGAAATTGTAAGTGGTGCTGCTGCTGTTTAAGTTTTAAAAAAGGAAAGGCAAATGAGTACAGGTAAAATTACACAAATTATTGGCGCGGTTATCGACGTTGAGTTTCCAGCGGATAGTATTCCTAAGGTTTATGATGCGTTACACGTAACAGCGACAAACCTAACCCTAGAGGTTCAGCAACAGCTGGGTGATAACGTAGTACGTGCGATTGCGATGGGTTCGTCTGAAGGTCTAAAGCGTGGCCTGGATGTGACCAATACCGGTAAGGCAATTCAGGTGCCAGTGGGTACAAAGACACTGGGTCGTATTATGAACGTACTGGGTGAGCCAATTGATAATGCTGGCGACATCGGCCAGGAAGCGGACTGGGAAATTCACCGTCCAGCACCGGCCTATGATGAGCTTTCTCCAGCAGCCGAACTATTAGAAACTGGTATTAAGGTAATCGACCTGGTTTGTCCATTCGCTAAGGGTGGTAAAGTTGGTCTATTCGGTGGTGCTGGTGTAGGTAAGACCGTAAACATGATGGAGCTGATTCGTAACATTGCGATTGAGCACTCAGGTTATTCTGTATTTGCTGGTGTGGGTGAGCGTACTCGTGAGGGTAACGACTTCTACCACGAAATGAAAGAATCAAACGTACTTGATAAAGTATCGTTAGTATATGGTCAAATGAATGAGCCACCGGGAAATAGACTACGTGTAGCACTAACGGGTCTAACCATGGCGGAATACTTCCGTGATGAAGGCCGTGACGTACTACTATTTATTGATAACATTTATCGTTATACGCTAGCGGGTACAGAGGTATCAGCACTATTAGGTCGTATGCCATCTGCGGTAGGTTACCAGCCAACATTGGCTTCAGAGATGGGTGCACTACAAGAGCGTATTACTTCAACTAAGACCGGTTCAATTACTTCAATCCAGGCGGTATACGTACCAGCGGATGACTTGACTGACCCGTCGCCAGCGACTACGTTCGCGCACTTGGACGCAACGGTGGTACTATCACGTCAGGTAGCTGAGCTAGGTATTTACCCAGCGGTAGATCCACTAGATTCAACCTCACGTCAGCTAGACCCACATATCGTTGGTGAAGAGCACTACAATGTTGCGCGTAGCGTACAGGGTGTGTTGCAGCGTTATAAGGAGCTGAAAGATATTATTGCCATCCTAGGTATGGATGAATTGTCTGAAGAAGATAAGCAGGCGGTATCAAGAGCACGTAAGATTCAACGTTTCTTGTCACAACCTTTCTTCGTGGCAGAAGTATTTACTGGTGCGCCAGGTAAGTACGTCTCGCTAAAAGACACAATCTCTGGCTTTAAGGCTATTCTAGACGGTGAGTTGGATGATATTCCTGAGCAAGCTTTCTACATGACAGGTAGCATCGACGAAGTTCTTGAAAGAGCCAAGGAGAACGCGTAAATGTCAACCATTCAAGTCGACATCGTTAGTGCGGTTGAGTCGCTTTATTCAGGCGAAGCAATGCACGTTTCTGTGCCTGGCGACCAAGGTGAGCTGGGTATTCACCCAGGCCACATGGCGCTACTATCAACACTTAAGCCAGGTGAGGTTAGGGTTGAAACAGGCAACGGTTCAGAGTCGATTTACGTATCAGGCGGACTGGTTGAAGTACAGCCTGGCGTGGTGACTGTATTCTCAGACACAGCGATTAGAGCACACGATCTGGATGAGTCGAAAGCCCTGGAAGCTAAGCAACGCGCTGAAGAGGCGATGAGCAAGGCTGAGAGCGATCAAGACATCTCATCGACGCAAGCAGCACTGGCCGATGCGATGGCACAGTTGCAGCTGATTTCTAAACTGCGTAACAAGAAAGGCTAAGCTTTAATACGACAACGCTCGAAATCAACAATTTTATTGTGATTCACCAAAACGCCTTCTTCTTGAAGGCGTTTTGCTTTGAGCGACACGGCCTGGGCAAAACCACCCAGCTCGCCGTTGGATTTAACCACACGATGGCATGGTACCTCGGGTGCAAATGGGTTTTTGTTCATGGCTGAACCCACCGCGCGATGGGCGCGCGGACGGCCAATCAGTTTGGCCAAATCGCCATAACTAATGACTCGACCAGAAGGCACTTGCTGCTTCAGGGTTTGATAGCACAGTTGTTGAAACTCGGTCATTTGAGATAGGCCTGCATCATGGTGTCGTACTTGTCTTGCGCTTTTAATAAAAAGTCACAAGCCTCTCTGACTGCGCCATAGCCACCGGTTTTTTCAGTCACCAGGCATGATTTTTCTTTGACCAGATCATGTGCGTTAGCTGGGGCGATGGGCAGACCCACCTGGGTCATGACCGGCAGATCAATCACATCATCGCCCATATAGGCCACTTCGTCCGCGCTCAAGCTCAGTTTGCTCAGCAGGTCCTTAAACGCCAGCACCTTATCGCTTTGCCCTTGGTAGTAATGCTCAATGCCCAGATTCTCCATGCGATGTTTCACGTTGCCCGATTCTCTGGCGGTGATAATGGCTGGCTCTACGCCGGCAGTTTTCAGCATCTTGATGCCGTGGCCGTCCAGTGAGTTGAAGCGCTTAAACTCCATGCCTTCATCAGAAAAATACAGACCGCCATCGGTGAGCACGCCATCCACGTCAAAAATAATCAGTTTGATGTTTTGCGCTCTTAGGTGGGCTTTGTTTAATAAGCTCATGTTAATTT
>CAZMJI010000006.1:10517-31995 GCA_964566765.1 uncultured Piscirickettsiaceae bacterium | reverse complement strand
TGTTTACTGTAGTGTTGATTGGCTCGCTGGTGTTTGCCAAAACGCAAATGCAATTTACCTTATTTCCAGCCGTTGGTGTGGATACGGTGAGTGCGCGCATGGAGATGAATGTGGGCTCGGCGCTGGCCAATACTGAGGCCAAAGCTGCCGAGGTTGAAAAGCTCATTACCGACGTGGTGGGTGAAGATTTAGAGTCGGTTACCACCAATGTGGGTAAGTACTTCACGCATAAAGCCAGCTTTACCATTGAGCTAACGCCAGCCAATGACCGAGCCAAAGATTCAAAAGTGATTCTAAAGGCGCTTAAGGCGCGTGCCAAACAGATTCAAGGTGTGAACAAGTTAAAATTCTCAGTGCATCGCCCAGGTCCGCCACAAGGTGAGGATGTGGAGATTAACTTGGTGAGTCAAAACGATACCGAGCGCAGACTGGCGGCAGATCGATTAGAAGAGATTTTGGCGCAGATTGAGGGCGTTAGCAACATCAATCGTGATGACGAACCCGGCAAGGATCGCTTAGAAGTCAAGTTGGATTTTGAGAAAATGGCGCGACTGGGTGTGGATTTCTCTACCGTGAATCATTATCTCAGAGCGGCCTTTACTGGCATTGATGTAACCGATATTCGTGAAGGGCAAACCGATGTGAATTTTAGGGTTTATTTGGGTGAGTTGGATAACTCAGAAGCTTTTATTCGTGCCATTAAAGTGGTGAATCAACAGGGTAGATCGATTCCGCTGGAGAGTTTCTCCAGCATTCAGTCGATTGTCGGTGAGCCAGACTACAATCATTATGGTGGTCAGCGTGCCACCATGGTCAGTGCCAGCGTCGACGATGCCAAGACCTCGGCTCAAGCGGTGATGGCAAAAGCCAAAGCGCAGCTTAATTTGGATCAGAACTTCCCAGCGGTTCGTGCCATCTCTGAAGGTGGCGCACAAGAGACTGCGGAGTCGATGAGCAGCTTTAAAACCGCCTTTATCATGGCCATTGCCGGCATCTTCTTGCTGTTGGTGATTTTGTTTAATTCTTATACCCAGCCGCTATTGGTTCTAAGCGCCATCCCGTTTTCTGTGATTGGTGTGATTTGGGCTTTCTTCCTGCACGGCGAAGCGCTGAGCTTCTTTGCCGTACTGGGTACCCTGGCACTGATTGGTGTGATCGTTAACGACTCGCTGGTGATGGTCTCTCATCTAAATTATCTGAAAGGCAAAATCTTAGATGAGGTCGGTGTGCATCGTTGGATCGTGCAAGGCTCCAAAGATCGCCTGCGCGCGGTGGTACTCACCTCACTCACTACTTTGGCCGGGATTATTCCGCTGGCCTATGGTATCGGCGGTACCGACTTTATCTTGCAACCGATGGCGCTGTCTCTGGGTTATGGACTACTCTTTGGCACCTTGATGACCTTGGTGCTATTGCCATGTCTGTATTTAATGAACTATGAGTTTGTACAGTGGTGGCAAAGACGTATTCGTAAACAAAGCTAAGGCATCAGCACCAGCGTCTCTGGCGCTAAACAAACTTGATCGGTGCAGGCCTGCAGTTCAAGCTCGAATTTGGGTGGCGTATAAGACGATGATTGCTGTGTCAGCTGGATATCGATCGCCACCAAACCCTTGTAAACCAATAGTGCCTCATCAGCAAAACCCAGCTTGACCGACAACGGCTCAGGATAGTGAATCTCAGAGAGTGACCAATGATCGCCAATTGACTTAACCTGGGTACCCACCAAGCCACTTTGTCGGGGTTGGTGAGCGTTAATATGCCAGTGCTCTGGCAGGTCAATGCGAATGCGTAGGTGTTGTTCATCCAGTTGCAGCACCTGTGTACGTACCTTGCCAGTGTGGCTATACGCCATCGAGTCTAATTCACCCTGCTGCTGTTGTCTAAAACCCACCACAAAACTGCCGTAGCTCAGCGGATATTGATTGATCTCAGTGGCAAAGGCATTGAGCAGCGGTTGGGCGTACGTTGGTGCAGTAGTGGTGTTAGCCGCGGTGCGACTACGTAATTTACCCAGTACTTGGTAAGCAATGGCATTGGCA
Organism: uncultured Piscirickettsiaceae bacterium; assembly: GCA_964566765.1. Classification (GTDB taxonomy): domain Bacteria; phylum Pseudomonadota; class Gammaproteobacteria; order PS1; family Pseudothioglobaceae; genus Thioglobus_B. The sequence continues at coordinate 29,953 of CAZMJI010000006.1, read as the reverse complement.
CCTGGTAGCGCCCCGTCATAAGCTTCTTTTTGTTGGGTCGGCAAGTACTGACTCTTGGTGGCGCTGTAAAAGCCACCGGCTTGCTGATCCCAAAATCGGTCAATCATGGTTTGAGTCAGCTGTTGAGCGCCTGCTAGCCAATGCCCATCTTGGGTGTGATCAAACAGACTTAGGTAAGCATCGGCCAGATAGGCATAATCTTCAAACAGGGCCGGTGTTTGTAGTTGATCGTCAATACGCACCCGCAACCATTGCCCATCTTGTTGAAAGTATTGGTCTAAGTAGTGTCCCAATTGTATGCCTGCCTCGGTATAACGTGCTTCATCAAACAGGGCGCCCGCTTCTAGTAGACTGGGTATCAAAAGCGCATTCCAAGATAACAATATCTTGTGGTCGGTTAGCGGCGGTACGCGCTTAGAGCGAATCTGATACAGCTTGTCTAGCCAAGTGTCAATTTTTTGGTAATCACTCGCATCCAGATCATGCTGATGGTAACGGATAATATGTCGACCTTCAAATTCGCTAAAGCTAGAGAGGTCAAAATACTGGGCAAACTCATCAAATACTGCCTCGCCCAGTACTGCCTTAAGTTCGTCAATATCCCAGGTAAAAAATACCCCTTCCTCGCCTTCAGAGTCGGCATCAGTGGCTGAGTAAAATCCCCCAGACGTATCTTGCAATTCTCTTAGTGTGTAGTCTAAGGTGGTTTTAGCAATGCGTTGATATAAAGGCTCGCGCGTTAGGCGATAGGCTTGGGTGTAGACTCGGGCCAATTGTGCCTGATTGTAGAGCATCTTCTCAAAATGCGGCACCAGGTAGGAATTGTCCACCGAATAGCGATGAAAACCACCGCCAACCACATCATAAAGACCGCCACTGGCCATGGATTTCAGTGTGACATGAATCATATTGAGGGTTGTTGTCTCTGGACTGCGTTTATAGCGATCCAGTAGCAACATCAACAAGGGCTCATTAGGGAATTTAGGCGCTTGGCCAAAGCCACCCTCGAACTCGTCAAAGCGCTGGTTAAATTGCTGGGCGATTTGAGCCTCTAGTTGCGGGTCGATAACGCCTTGTGTTGACACCGCGTCACGCTTGGCAATATCGGTAATTTTTTGCGCTTGATCGATGATCTGCTGCGGGTTGTCTGTCCACAGTTGATGAATGTTTTGCAAAATCAGCAGCAGTCGTTCCTTGGGCAGGTAGGTTTGTGCAAAAAAGGCACGCCCATCAGGCAGCAGTACCGCATTGAGTGGCCAGCCACCCGTGCCATTTAACAGCTGAGAGACTTGCATATAGGTGGCATCAACTTCTGGTCGAACCTCGCGGTCGACTTTAATGGCAACAAAATACTGATTCATCAGCGTTGCCACCTCTAAGTCGTCAAAACTTTCTTCTTCCATCACATGACACCAATGGCAAGTGGCATAACCAATGGAGATAAAAATGGGCTTGTTCTCACGTTTGGCCTTGGCAAATGCTTCATCCGAGAAGCCGTACCAATATACTGGATTGTGGGCGTGCTGTAAGAGATAGGGCGAGGCTTCAAAGATCAGATGATTGACAAATTTTGCCTGACCTTGGTCATCTAGATGATGGGTTCTAGGGGTGTAATCGTCGGCTTTGTTAAGATAAGCCTGTCTGAGTTCATCCATAGGGTGAGACCACGCGCTCAGCGATAAGAAAACAAATAATAAACCCAGTTTAGCCATAATTTGATTATAGCAAACACGGTGTTTGTGCGGGTTTTACTTATTTTTAAGGGCTTGGCGGATCAACTCTTCGGTAGACAGGCTGTCATCAGCAACCTTAGAGAGCATGGTTTGCGCTTCCTTGACCTTAAAGCCCAGTGCTTGTAGTGCCAATAGTGCCTTGTCCGTATTTGGATTATGATGACTGCTGGTGGTTTGAGCGGTGTGAGTCAACTCCAGTTTTTCTAAGCGGTCTTTAAGCTCAACAATCAGTTTTTGCGCGGTTTTCTTGCCGATGCCTGGGGTTTTGGCCAATAGTGCATCATCATCTCTGGCAATGGCACTAACCAGGGCGCTGGTCTCTAAGTAAGACAAAATGGCCAGTGCCACTTTGGGGCCCACGCCATTCACACGAATCAGTTCTCTAAACAGCGTTTTCTCATCCATTGAGGCAAAGCCATACAGGGTATGTGCATCCTCTTTGACGTGCAGATGTGTATGCAGCACCACTTGCGGCGCTTCACCAATGGCGTAGAAACTCGACATTGGGCATAGTAGCTCATAACCAACACCGGCCACCTCAAGCAGTAGCTCGGGTGGATTTTTCTCTAGAACGGTGCCAGTTAGACGTGCAATCATAGCCAAGGATGTTGATTGAAGTATTCAGTTTCAAAGGCTTTGATCTTGTCTTTATGCTGCAAGGTTAGACCAATATCATCCAAACCATTAAGCAGGCGACGCTTGCGTTCTGGATCAACCTCAAACCCATAGGTTTGAGTGCCGGCACTAACCGTTTGCGTTTCAAGATCAACATCAATCTCACCGTCAAAAGCGAACAACTGGTCCATGATCTCATTATTCAGCACAATCGGCAAAATGCCATTTTTAAAGCAGTTGTTGTAGAAGATGTCGGCAAAACTTGGGGCGATAATGGCTCTAAAGCCGTAATCCTCTAGCGCCCAAGGCGCGTGTTCGCGTGATGAGCCACAGCCAAAATTTTCTCGAGCCAGAAGAATGCTAGCGCCTTGGTAAGCATCCTGGTTTAGCACAAAGTCTGGATTCACAGGTCGCTGAGAATTATCCATGCCCGGCTCACCATGATCTAAATAGCGCCACTCATCAAACAAGTTAGGGCCAAAGCCCGAACGCTTGATCGATTTTAGAAACTGCTTAGGAATAATGGCATCGGTATCCACGTTGGCACGATCCAGTGGGGCGGCAATTGAACGTAAGGTGGTAAATTTTTCCATTAGTTAGTCTCCGAAAAATGACCAGCAATGGCGCTAGCCGCTGCCGTTGCAGGACTGACCAGATGGGTAAAAGAATCCTGACCTTGTCGACCTTCAAAATTACGATTCGAGGTTGAGGCACAGCGCTCACCTGGCTCTAGGCGGTCGGCATTCATCGCTAAGCACATCGAGCAACCTGCTTCGCGCCACTCAAAACCTGCGTCAGTGAAGATTTTGTCCAAGCCCTCAGCTTCAGCTTGTTGTTTAATCAAGCCCGAGCCCGGTACTGCCAAAGCCAATTTAATGTTGCTGGCAATGGTCTTGCCCTCAAGTACTTTGGCAGCGGCGCGCAGATCTTCAATGCGCGAGTTGGTACAAGAACCAATAAACACCTTGTCAATCGCCACCGTGTTAATTGGCGTATTGGGTGCCAGGTGAATGTAGTTCAGTGCGTTTTTAATGCTCTCAGCTTTAACTGGATCACTTTCCTGGCTAGGATCGGGAGTGATACCATCAATCGCCACCACCATCTCTGGCGAGGTACCCCAGGTTACCTGTGGTTTGATGTCTTTGGCCTCAAAACTCAGTACTTGGTCAAAGTGTGCGCCTGCATCAGAATGTAGGGTTTGCCAATAAGCCAATGCCTTGTCCCAATTCTCACCCGTTGGTGCCATGGCGCGACCTTTAACATACTCAATGGTTTTATCATCCACTGCCACCATGCCGGCGCGAGAGCCTGCTTCAATCGCCATATTACACAAGGTCATGCGACCTTCAACTGACAACGACTCAATGGTAGAGCCGGCAAACTCAGTGGCATAACCCGTACCGCCTGCGGTACCAATTTGCCCAATAATATACAGCGCCACATCTTTGGCGCTGACATTATCAGCCAATTCTCCATTGACCTCAATTCTCATGTTTTTAGACTTGGCCTGCCACAAGCAACCAGTGGCCAACACGTGCTCAACTTCCGAGGTACCAATGCCAAAGGCTAGCGCACCTAGCGCACCATGGGTCGAGGTGTGTGAGTCGCCACAAACAATACTCATACCCGGTAGGGTGGCGCCTTGTTCAGGACCTACCACATGCACAATACCCTGGCGAATGTCGTTCATCTTGATCTCGTTAATCTCAAACGCATCGCAGTTCTTATCTAAGGTTTGAATCTGTAGTTTAGAGACTGGATCCTCAATCGCATCCACACCAGCTGAGCGGTCAGTGGTTGGCACATTGTGATCCGGCACCGCCAGGTTGGCACTGAGGCGCCACGGCTGGCGTCCGGCCATCTCTAGACCTTCAAACGCTTGCGGTGAAGTCACTTCGTGAATCAATTGTCGGTCAATATAAAGTAGATGATTATCGCCATCGGCAAAAATACTATGCGCCGAGAACAATTTGTCATACAGTGTTTGAGCCATGAATAGACATCCTTGCTGATAAAATAGCCTCATTTTACCTGATAGAAATCTATGTGCGGAATTTGCGGACAACTCCGATTTGACCAGACAGCTGTCGACAAATCTCAACTGCAAAGTATGATGGCTAAGATTGCCAGACGAGGTCCAGATGACCAGGGTGTTTGGCTTAATAATCAGGTGGGTTTTGGTCATCAACGCCTGTCAATTATTGACCTCTCAAATCATGCGCATCAGCCCATGCGCGATGAGACCTTGGGGTTAACCTTGGTGTTTAATGGCACCATCTATAACTACAAAGCGCTGCGCGCTGATTTAATCAAACACGGTTATCGCTTTTTCTCGCACTCAGACACTGAGGTTATTCTCAAAGCCTATCACCGATGGGGTGAGGATTGCGTCACCCATCTAGACGGCATGTTTGCCTTTAGTGTGTGGGACGAAGCCAGGCAAGCGTTGTTTGTAGCGCGTGATCGTATGGGGATTAAACCACTATACTATGCACTGGATAATCACAGCTTTAGCTTTGCTTCTAATACGCAAGCTTTGGCAACCCTGGATATTGATACCTCGATTAATCCAGTGGCGCTGCAACAACAACTCTCATTACATGCCGTGGTGCCTGCACCCAATACCATTTTAAACGGGGTAAAAAAGCTTAAGCCTGCCACCACACTGACCATTGATGCTCAGGGCAGGGCTAGTGAGAACACTTATTGGCAGCCTAAGGCGGTGCGTCCTGAGATCGAACTCAGTGATGCGGAGTATATTGACAAGACCCACGAGCTACTCACCCAAGCGGTACTCAAGCGTATGGATGCAGCCGATGTGCCGATTGGTGTGCTGTTATCTGGTGGTCTGGATTCATCACTCTTGGTAGGCTTATTGCATGAGGCAGGCCACCAAGACATCCGCACTTTCTCCATCGGCTTTGAAGACATTGATGATGAGGCCGGTTCAGAATTCGAGTATTCTGATCAAATTGTAGCGCGCTTCCAAACCAAACACCATAAATACCGCATTGACAACGCCCAAGTGTTGCCACGTTTGGGTGAGGCGGTGGCCAATATGGCTGAGCCCATGGTGGGTCAAGATGCGGTGGCTTTCTATTTACTCTCAGAACAAGTCTCCAAGCACATTAAGGTGGTACTCTCAGGTCAGGGGGCGGACGAGGCTTTTGCGGGTTATTTCTGGTATCCACGTATGCAAGCCGAGCAGGGATCTGACTATGAGCGTTTTGCCAAGCATTATTTGGACAGGCCGTATGAAGAATATTTGCAAACCGTGGGCAGTCATTATCAAACAGCCAATCACACCCAGGCCTGGCTCAATAAAGAGTTTGCCAAGCCTGATGCGGATGAGTTTATGGATAAAGTGTTTCGCACTGATATTACCCGCCTAATTGTTGATGATCCGGTGAAGCGCGTGGATAACATGACCATGGCTTGGGGCTTAGAGGCTCGTGTGCCGTTTATGGATTACCACTTGGTTGAGCATGCGCTAAGCATGCCGCCGCGTCTAAAGATGGCCGAGGAGGGCAAACATCCATTAAAGCAAATCTCTCGCGGCTTATTGCCTGATGATGTGATTGATCGTAAAAAAGGCTATTTCCCGATGCCGGCGCTTAAATATGTGCGCGGCGAGTTCCTGACCTTTATGCGTGACATCTTAAATTCAGATGCCTGTCGCAATCGTGGTCTATACAATCCTATGATGGTTGAGAAAATCATTAACCAGCCTGAGGATTATATGACTGCGTTAAATGGCTCGCGTCTATGGCACTTGGCTTTGTTAGAATATTGGCTACAGACAAATGTAGATAAACATGGATAAGATTATTATTTATACCGATGGTGGCTGTCGTGGTAACCCGGGTGTAGGTGGCTGGGGGGTTTGGCTACGCTATGGTGAGCATGACAAAAAACTCTCTGGCGCTGAGCGAGAGACTACTAACAACCGCATGGAACTAACCGCAGCCATTAGAGCACTGGAGGCACTAAAAACCCCCAACATTCCTATTGAGCTGTATACCGATTCTAAATATGTGATGACGGGTATTAACGAATGGATTCACAATTGGAAAGCCAAAGGTTGGAAGACTGCGGGCAAGAAGCCGGTTAAAAATGCCGACCTATGGCAGGTTCTGGATGCGCTTAATCAACAATTTGAAGTTCATTGGCATTGGGTTAAAGGTCATAGTGGCGATCCAGGCAATGAGATGGCGGATCAGTTGGCCAACCTGGCCATGGATAAAATCACCTAGTATTGATGGGCTTATTGACCTAGAGTATTAGCATATTACGATATTCAAATAGTCCTAAAAAAGTTTGCAATCCGCTATACAAGTGGTATAAATAGGGTTTTATTCGATATATTCTAAAGGAGAGAATGGTGAAAAAGCTAGTATTGTTATTCGGCTTAGCCTTAAGTTTTGGTGTTCATGCACATATGGATGGTGAGAATATTGCACCACTAGGCGCGGATGCGACTGAAGCACAAAAACAAGTAATTCGCGATGGGGCGCAGGGTGCTTGTGAAGACAAAGAAGACGACGAAAGAGAAGAGTGCGTCATGGATTTTTACGCTAATCACAACTTGCAAGAAGAGCCAAGCTGCGACTAGTTAACGGAATTTATAGTTCCCGTGGGGGGAGTATAGATAAAACTCAAAACGAGTATTTTTATATATAAAAAAAGAGGAGAGGAGTATGAAACTTCAAACATTAGTAGTAAGTACAGCAGTTGCTGCTGCACTATCAACTTCAGCGGTATTTGCTGAAACGGTTAAAGGTAAAGCAGTTGGCATCACCAAAGGTGTGATGGAAGTTGCGGGTATTTCACGTAACCAAGACAACAACGCGACGATTGATCCAGCTTTTGCTAAGACATCTCGTCCATGTCCTCCGTTCTGTATCCAGCCAACAGCGCCATTCGCGCCAGCAGCGGTTGAGACAGTAACTGAGCTAGACGTAATCCACGCAGCACGTGACACAGCAAACGGTGATTCTTCAGTGCTAGTAGTAGACGCACGTACACCGGGTTGGGTTAAGAAAGGCACTATCCCACACTCAGTTAACGTACCATTTACTAAGCTAAACTCTAAGGCACTGGCCAAGGATCCAATGGCAGTAGTAGAAATCATGACTGACACATTCGGTGTGAAAGACATGGATGGCGTACTAAACTACGACAACGCTAAGACTCTATACCTATTCTGTAACGGTTCATGGTGTGGTCAGTCTCCAGCATCAATTCGTGCCCTACTAACAATGGGCTATCCTGAGAACAAGATCAAGTACTACCGTGGTGGTATGAACGCTTGGAAATCTCTAGGTCTAACAACGAAGTAATTGATTTGAGGCAAAAGACGCCTGCTTAGTCAGGTGTCTTTTTCTCTAAAGGAGATAACAATGAAAACGAAACTATTAGTAGCAACAGCAGTTTCAGTATTAGCGCTAGGCTCTCAAGCCGCGTACTTTGGTGCAAGCCATAACTGGAACAACGGTTCATCAGCTGCCAAAGCTGGCAAGCCAGTAGGTATTACTAAGGGCGTGATGGAAGTTGCGGGTATTTCTCGTAACCAAGACAACGCCAACACGGTTAATCCAGCGTTTGCTAAGACATCTCGTCCATGTCCTCCGTTCTGTATTCAGCCAACCGCGCCATTTGCGCCAGCGGCCGTTGCCACAGTAACTGAGCTAGACGTGATCAATGCAGCCAAAGCCATCGCTGGTGGTGATAGCTCACAGATGATTATTGATGCGCGTACACCAGGTTGGGTCAAGAAAGGTACCATCCCGGGTGCGGTTAACGTACCATTTACCAAGCTAAACTCTAAGGCGCTAGCCAAAGATCCAATGGCAGTGGTAGAGATCCTAACAGACAAGTTTGGTGTTAAAGACATGGACGGCGTACTAAACTACGACGGTGCTAAGACCCTATACCTATTCTGTAATGGTTCATGGTGTGGTCAGTCGCCAGCAGCGATTCGTGCACTACTAACCATGGGTTACCCACAAAGCAAGATCAAGTACTACCGTGGTGGTATGAACGATTGGCAGCTTCTGGGTCTAACAACTAAATAAAGTTGAGACACCTTAGTTGGTTAAAAGGGGCGCTAATCACGTCCCTTTTTTTCGCTTTAAATCTACCGGCTCATGCAGATGTGAGGGCAGATCGGTGGTATCAAATCGGCCATCAATATTCGCAGATGGGCCGTAATGATGATGCCTTTCGTTGGATGTTAAAGGCAGCAGATGCCGGACATGCAGCGGCACAAAACAATATTGGTGTGAGCTACCTACATGGTTTGGGCGTCGACCAAGACAAAATCAAAGCCTTTGAGTGGTTTGAAAAATCCGCCACACAAGGTTATTCTTACGCACAAAGTGAATTGGCCATGCTTTATTATCAAGGTGAAGTGATCGATAAAGATGATGAGCAGGCAGAAAAATGGTGGTTGATTGCCGCCAAACTAAGAGATGAGTACGCGCAATTTAACTTGGCGTCATTATACTTAGAGAAAAATAATGTTGAACAGGCGTATTATTGGTTTAACCAAGCGCACAAAAATAATCATCCGGAAGCCAAAACGGCATTAGAGAAGTTAGATGAAATTTTCGTTGAAAAATAACTTAATCGTACTGGCGCTACTCACGTATGCGCAACTAGGCTGGGCTTTTATGCCAAAGATGCCTGAGTTTCCAGCCTTGCCAAAAATTGGTGATTTTGATCCCAAAGTATTGCAAGATTTTTTCAATGAGTTTACCGAAGCCAAGCCGGATTATGAACGAGAAACGCGCATTGTTGGCGAGATTGAAGATGCGGTGATGGATGGTGATGTGGAGTATTTGCCACTGGCCGATGATCGTGAAGTGTTTAGTATTTTTATGGAGGCAGAGGCCGACCAGCCTAAGGGTGGCGTAATTCTATTGCATTCACGTGGCTATCATGCCAATTGGGACACGGTGGTTAAACCCCTGCGGGTTGGCTTGGCCGAGAAAGGCTGGAGCACTTTGTCGGTACAGATGCCAGTCTTAGACAAAGACGCCAAATATTACGACTACGTACCCATTTTTCCGCACTCGCACGCTCGTATTGAGGCTGCGGTGAATTTCTATAAAGCCAGAGGTATTGACAAGATTGTGCTGATTGCCCATGGTTGTGGTGCACACATGAGCATGAGCTATATTGATAAATATGGCGATGATCAATTTGCGGCCTACGTGGGCATTGGCATGGGCGCAACCGATTACCGTCAAAAGTTGGTCAAGCAGTTCCCACTGGACAAGATGCTCTCACCAACCTTGGATATTTTTGGTGAGCAGGACTTTCCAGGGGTTAGACGCTTAAGTGAGTACCGCAAAAACTTAATGGATTTAAGTGGTAACCAACGCAGCTCGCAATTGGTGATTGACAAGGCAGACCACTACTATAAAGAAGATGGCACCACCGAAGCCTTGATTGACAGCATTGATCAGTGGCTCACCAAACTAAAGCTATAACTGCTCCAAGTATGCCAATTCCTGCTCAGAGAAATCAGCCAACTTCCTGGCTTCAATATTAAACGGTCCTCTAAGCGAGTCGCCAATGTGTTTTTTAATTAGAGAGATAAAGGTCTCTTTAGGGTCTAGCTCGCGCTGCCTACACAGATGGTGATACCAGCGATTGCCAATCTTCACATGACCGATTTCATCACGAAAGATAATGTCCAGCACGCCCACCATTGGTGTGAAATTTGAGTTGGCAAAACGCTGCTGAATCTTAGGCGTGACGTCCAGGCCTCTGGCTTCTAACACACGCGGCACCAGTGCCATACGCACTAAGGGGTCATAGGCAGTATCATGGGTAATTTTCCACAACCCATTATGCGCATTAAAATCACCATACTGATAACCGGCTTCAAGCAGACAATCATTCACCAAATGAAAGTGATACGCTTCCTCAAAAGCCACTTGAATCCAATCTCGGTAGAAATCCTTAGGCAAATCCCTGAATCGATAGACCGCATCCAGCGCCAAGTTAATGGCATTAAATTCAATATGGCAGATCGCATGCATGGTTTTAATCATGCCTAAGTCGCTTTTGTCGCGACTGGGTACCGCCTGAAAGCGGACCAATTCTGGCTTTTCAGGTCGACCAGGGTCGCTGATCTCTAGCACAGGCGAGTCATCGGTAAAATCCAACTGATCAGCTTCTTTGAGCGCGTTGAGCTGATTAACCTGCGCAACTTTTTTCTCGATAACAGGCTCGATTAGCGCCTGATAGGCCAATTCAAAGACATTGGTAGTCGCCATGCTCAATTCCGTTTAAGTGATAGTGATCAATTTGTGTGCGAATCAGCCTTAAGGTAGGAAAGCCCACTTCCGCCGTCATGCGTCGCACCTGTCGATTTCGCCCCTCTTTGAGTTTGATCTCAATCCAAGAAGTGGGAATGTGCTGGCGAAATCTTACCGGTGGGATGCGTGGCCATAGCCACTCGGGTTCGTCAATTTTCCGAACCTTGGCTTTTTTGGTGGGGCCGTCTTTAAGGATAACACCTGCTTGCAGACGCTTAATGGCCTCAGGTGTAATATCACCATCGACCTGCACCACATAAGTTTTTTCTTTGTCGAACTTCGGATGAGAGAGGCGATGTTGCAGAGCGCCATGATCGGTTAATAGCAATAAGCCTTCGGAATCTTTATCCAGTCGACCTGCTGGATAGACGCCTTTAATGTTGATGTAATCACTGAGGTTGTTGTCATCGCCACTAAATTGTGAGACCACGCCATAGGGTTTGTTAAACAGGCAAACCTTAGCCATACACCACCCTGGCTCTGGCCACAAAAGCATCTAATTGGGCGTTGGAGATGCTGGTAAAGACTGGCGAGATGGCCATATCGACCAACTTAGAGGCAAAGTCAAATTCCAACCTAAGCTCAACCTTGCAGGCATCTTCTCGCAGTGCGGTAAAAATCCAATCGCCTTGTAGGTGTGAAAACGGCCCATCTTGTAGCTGCATGTGGATTTTCTCAAAGGGGTGCAGAGTATTAACCGTGGTAAAGCTTTGCTTGAACACCCCCTTGTTAATCGCCACTGAGGCAGTGACCTGTGAGGGAGTTTGCTTTAAAATAGAAGCACCTGAACACCAATTAAGGAACTCAGGATAGCTTTCAACCGAATTAACCAAATGATACATTTGCTCACTTGAGTAGGGTACGATAGCGCTTTTAGAGATGTGATGCATGGCGAAAAAAACTAAACAAAATTCATCCAATACCATTGTGCAAAACAAGAAGGCACGGCACGACTATTTTATCGAACAAAGTTTTGAAGCTGGCCTAAGTTTGCAAGGTTGGGAGGTAAAAAGCCTGCGAGAGGGTCGAGTACAACTTAAAGAGAGCTATGTGATCTTTAAAAATAACGAAGTATTTCTGTTTGGCGCGCATATCTCACCCCTATCTAGCGCCTCCACCCATGTGGATGCAGATCCCACGCGCCTAAGAAAGCTGCTGCTCAATCGCTTGGAGATTAATCGTATTCGTGAGAAAGTAGAGCAAAAAGGCGCGACTGTGGTGCCGCTCAGACTGTATTGGTCCAAGAAAGGACAAGTCAAGCTAGAGATTGGTTTGGCCAAGGGTAAGAAGGCCCATGACAAGCGTCAAGATATCAAATCTAGAGATTGGCAGCGTGATAAACAACGTGCCTTAAAAGAGAGTCATAAGTAGTTCGTTAGATAAGTGTGTAATTTTTTAGCAATTTTTTATTGAGCGACTTTAAAAAACCATTATAATCAGCGAAGTGCTAAGTGTTTTTGGGGGTTAGCGCAAAATGATACTAGCCAATAATTTCATTTTCTTACCTCCTTTTAAGTTAACCTTCAGCATTTAGTGTTTGTAAGTTGTAATAATTTTCAAAGGAGAAAAAATGAACAAATCTGAATTAATCGATGCAATCGCATCAGGTGCTAATCTTTCTAAGGCAGACGCAACACGTGCGCTTAACGCTATGACTGACGCAGTAACAGGTGCAATGGCAGGTGGTGACAGCGTTCAGCTAACTGGCTTTGGTTCTTTTGTGGTAAGAGAGCGTGCAGCGCGTACCGGTCGTAACCCACAAACAGGTGCAACCATTAACATTGCGGCTTCTAAAGTAGCAGCGTTTAAAGCGGGTAAAGCATTAAAAGACGCCATCAACTAATTCACATTAGGATGATGATAAAAAAGAGCACCTTCGGGTGCTTTTTTTTATGGTGAAAACAAGAGCAATCCTGAACCCTTGGAACTCTTGTAAAATAAAGATTTTTTGAGTTATTGGAGAGACTTATGGAGCGCACTTTATCAATTATCAAACCCGATGCTGTGGCAAAAAATGTTATCGGTCAAATTTATGCTCGCTTTGAGGCGGCAGGTTTTAAGATCGTGGCAGCAAAAATGCTACACTTGGATGAGGAATTAGCCGGTGGTTTTTATGCGGTGCATAAGGACCGACCATTCTTTGGCGAGCTGGTGGAGTTTATGACCTCAGGTCCAGTCATGGTACAAGTACTAGAAGGTGAGAATGCGGTGGCTAAGCATCGTGAAATCATGGGTGCAACCAATCCTCAAGAGGCAGCGCCAGGTACCATTCGTGCAGACTTTGCTGAAACCCTGGATGAAAATGCGGTACACGGTTCAGACTCACTAGAGAATGCGGCGATTGAAATCGAGTATTTCTTTGGTCAAGAGGGTATTTGCCCACGCACACGATAAGCCGACAGCCTTAAATCAACCAACAGCGCGGCTTGTCTGCGCTGTTTTTGTCTATGCCAACATCCAAGCAAAATCTACTCGGCCTGAATCAAGCATCACTCAACGCCTTCTTTGCGGATTTGGGTGAGAAACCTTATCGCACCAAGCAACTCATGCAATGGGTCTACAAGGCGCACGAACTAGAGTTTGATCAGATGCTTAATCTGAGCAAGAGTCTCAGACAAAAACTCGCGGACGTGGCCACCTTGGACCTACCTGAAGTGGCCAAGCAAAGCTTTGCCTCAGACGGGGTGATCAAATGGGTGTTGGATCTGGGTAATCACAATCACATTGAAACCGTTTATATTCCTGAGAAAGGGCGCGGCACTTTGTGTATTTCTTCGCAAGTGGGTTGTTCGCTGGCTTGTCCGTTTTGTGCCACCGGCATGCAGGGTTTTAACCGCAACTTAAGTGCTGCCGAGATCATCTCACAAGTGCTGATTGCCAGTCGCTATCTGGCGGCGCAAGATAAGCGCATTTCCAATGTGGTGTTTATGGGTATGGGTGAGCCGCTACTCAATGAAAAGGCGGTTTACGAGGTGTGCGATCTACTACTGGACGATTTGGCTTTTGGCCTGTCACGACGCAAAGTCACCATCTCCACCTCGGGTGTGGTGCCAGCACTACTGAGAATGGCAGATCAAACGCCGGTGTCACTGGCAATCTCGCTACACGCAACCAATGATACGCTCAGAGATGAGCTGGTGCCGATTAATCAAAAATACCCGATTAAACAGCTCTTAGATGCTTGTCGATACTACTTGCAGGCTGGTGATCAAGAACGCCACATTCTGTTTGAATATGTGATGCTGGACGGGGTGAATGATTCACTTGAACACGCCAAGCAATTGGCCAGTTTGTTAAAAGGCATGGCAGTTAAGGTGAATCTGATTCCGTTTAATCCGTTTGAGCAGAGTGATTATCAAACCAGTCCTAAGGCTCGGGTTGAAAAGTTTCAGGATTATTTGTATAGTAAGGGCATACGAACGATGACGCGTCGAGAAAGAGGCGGCGACATCGATGGCGCCTGTGGTCAGCTGGCTGGCAAGGTGATTGATAAAACCAAACGCACACAAACATGCTAGATGGGATTGATTATTATCCTAAAAAACGCAAACAATCAAAGCGCAAGCTCTGGCTATTATTGTTAGTACTGAGCCTGTCTGCGGCACTCTACAGCCTTTATCGACAGCATGAACAACCTATTGGCACACCAAGTAGCAAGCAGATTGTCATTAGTGAGCCCATGGTGGTGAAGGAAATTGCCCTAGAAGTCTCGGATGTCGTGCCAAAACTTGGGGATAATAAGAGACCAACAACGCCCAGGATAGAAAGCCTGGATAAAGTCATCGAAACCTATCAGCAACAGCAATGAAACCAGTTCACAGTATTCAGCGTCGCCTCTCCAAAAAAATCTTTGTGGGTAAGGTGGCGGTTGGTGGCGATGCACCGATCTCGGTACAAAGCATGACCAATACCAACACCAGCGATGTGGAAGCGACCCTGGCGCAGATTCGTGCCATTGAGGCAGCGGGTGCGGACTTGGTTAGGGTTTCTGTTCCCACCATGGAAGCGGCTGAAGCCTTTAAGGTCATCAAGTCCCAAGTAGATATTCCGCTGATTACTGACATTCATTTCGATCATAAGATTGCGCTAAAGGTAGCAGAGTACGGTGCGGATTGCCTGCGCATCAACCCGGGCAATATTGGCCGAGAGGATCGCGTGCGTGAGGTGGTGGCTTCCGCCAAAGACCATAATATTCCCATTCGTATTGGCGTTAACGCGGGTTCGTTGGAAAAAGACTTGCAGAAGAAATACATCGAGCCGACACCAGAGGCCATGGTGGAGTCTGCCTTCCGTCATATCGACATTTTGGACAGACTGGATTTTGACAACTTTAAGATCTCACTCAAGGCCAGTGAAATCTTTATGACCGTGTTTGCTTATCGACAATTGGCTGCGCAAATCGACAATCCACTACACCTAGGTATTACCGAGGCCGGCTCGTATAGATCCGGCACGGTGAAGTCAGCCATCGGCTTGGGTATGCTGTTGTCTGAGGGTATTGGCGATACCTTGCGCGTCTCTTTGGCTTCAGACCCGGTGGATGAGGTGCGTGTGGGTTTTGATATCCTGAAATCGCTCAATTTACGCAATAAAGGTGTGAATCTGATTGCTTGTCCGTCTTGTTCGCGACAAAAGTTTGATGTGATTTCGGTGGTGAATGAATTGGAGTCGCGTCTAGAGGATGTGAATGAGGCGATTGATGCAGCGGTGATTGGTTGTGTGGTCAACGGTCCAGGTGAGGCCAAAGCGGTATCAGTCGGACTTACCGGCGGTGAGCCGAATCTATTGTATCTGGATGGTCAAAAGTTTGCCAAGATTGAGAATGAGCGTCTGGTTGATGAGTTAGAAGCGCAAATCCGCTCACAACTGGCTAAACGTTAAAAATAGCTTTTTTTGCGACGCAGTGCTTTTAGGCGGTAGATGCCTTGAATGCCCCAATAGCCCAAAATAGAACTGACCGTACTGACAATCAGACAGCCCAATAGGAACGGTTGCCAGATCATCCCAAACACCTCCCAGATATGCTCTGGCGACATCACAAAATCTTGTTCAATTGACACACCTAACACCCAAGCGCCCAACTTATAGCAAGCATAGAAGATTGGCGGCATGGTCAGTGGGTTGGTAATCCAAACCAAGGCCACTGAGATCGGTAGGTTGGCCGAGAAAATCACCGCGGCGGGTGCTGCCAAAAGCATTTGAAAAGGTACTGGGATAAAGGCAAAGAACAGACCAATGGCAAACGCTTTAGAGATCGAGCGGCGATTAAAATTCCACAGACTAGGGTTGTGCAAGTGCTCAGACAGCCAACCTAAGTGTTTGTGGTTTTTAAGCTCGTGTGCCTTAGGTGTGTAGCGCTTTAGGGTTTTCTTCATACTTGACAGGCCTTGATAATGCCGTGCTTATCCAGTCCGTATAGGGCATAGAGCTCAGCTTGAGAGCCTTGTTCGGTAAACGCATCTGGCAGTCCAAGGATGTTCAGCTTAACCTGACACTGGTGCTGCGCCAAACACTCGCTGACCGCAGAGCCCGCACCACCTGACACCACATTATCCTCAACACAAACCAGGTGTTGGTGGGTCTTGGCCAATTCCAGAATCATGGCCTCATCCAGCGGTTTAACAAAGCGCATGTCCACCACACTAGCATCCAATTCTTCGCCAGCTTCAAGAGCCGCTTGAAGTGTGTTGCCAAAGGCTAGAATGGCGGTTTTCTGACCTTGACGCATGAGCTTGGCCTTGCCTAACTCAATGCTCTCATCAGAGCGGAAATCGGTGGTTTCAACACTACCTCTTGGATAGCGAACACAAACCACACCTGAGGATTGCCAGGCACTATTGAGCATTTGGTAAAGCTCAGTACCACTACTTGGTGTCATAATCACCACACCAGGGATACAGCGCAAAAAGCTCAAATCAAAACTGCCCGCATGTGTGGCACCATCGGCACCCACCAAACCGGCACGATCAATGGCGATGATCATATCCAGTCCTTGCAGAGCGGCGTCATGAATCAGCTGATCATAGCCGCGTTGTAAAAAGGTTGAGTAGATGGCAACCACAGGTTTAAAGCCCTTGGTGGCCAGTCCTGAGGCAAAAGTAACAGCATGCTGCTCAGCGATACCCACATCAAAAAACTGTTTAGGAAAACGCGTTTCGAACTCACTCATGCCCGAGCCTGCTGACATTGCTGGAGTGATGGCTAATAGATTTGGACTTGCTGGTGCACGATCACACAACCAAGCGCCAAACACATCGCTATAACTTGGCATCTTCACGCTTTGCGTAGATTCAGGGGCAATGCCATGATATTTGCGCGGATCTGCTTCGGCGCTAGAGAGGCCGTAGCCTTTTTTGGTCATCACATGCAGCAGTCTAGGCTTGTTGTGTTTTTTCAGGTTTTGCAAAGTCTGGATTAGCGTGGGTAGATCGTGTCCGTCAATCGGGCCAAAATAGTCAATCCCCAGTTCCTCAAATAAGGTGCCAGGTAGGATCATGCCTTTTAAATGTTCTTCTGACTTTTTGGCAAAGTTTTGAATCAGTGGCACACCCTCTAATAGCTTTAGAGATTTGGACTTCATGGTGGAGTAAATCTTGCCCGACATCAGCTTGGTCAGATACTTACTCATGGCCCCCACGTTTTTCGAGATTGACATCTCGTTATCGTTTAAGATAATCAACAGGTCAGCCTCAGAGTCGCCAGCGTGATTCAGTGCTTCAAAGGCCATACCGCCGGTTAGTGCACCGTCGCCAATCACCGCTAAGGCACTATGACCATTGCCTTGCAGCTGGTTGGCAATGGCAATACCCAGGGCGCTGGAGATGGAGGTGGAGGAGTGGCCTGCGCCAAACGCATCATGTTCACTCTCACTCATCTTGGTAAAGCCAGACAGACCGTCTTTTTGTCTGAGTGTGTGCATCTGATTTAGTCGACCGGTGAGTATTTTATGGGTATAAGCTTGGTGTCCCACATCAAAGACAAAACTGTCATTTGGAGTGTTGAACACATAGTGCATGGCGATGCTCAGCTCGACCGTACCCAGATTGGGCGCTAAGTGCCCGCCGGTTTTTTGCGTGTTGCTAATGAGAAACTCACGAATTTCTTGTGCTAGATCTTCTAGCTGCTCTGGCGCTAATTGCTTAAGATCGGACGGCGAGTGAATTTGCTCTAGCACGCGTGATAGATGGGTAAAAACTACTCATTATACTTAGTTTGCCAGCAAGCAATCTACCAAGAAGGGCGACGAATTTTCTGCGTGGGATCTTTTTTAACGTTCTTGTTTTTAATTTTGATTTTTTCTTCAAAATTACGCGCAATAAAGCCCAGCTCAGGTTTGATTTCCTTAGGCATTGGAATCCATACCTGGTAGCCACTGCCTTTGGCCACGTCAAGCGCTTCGCCTTTGTCGGTATGCATGGACTCAACCTGCAGGTTAAACGACTCGGCATCGGGCAAAATCACCTCAATGGAATCGCCAACGCTAAATCGATTTTTCACCTCGATAAAGGCCTTGCCGCCTCGATAGTCCAAAATCTCACCCACCACTTGTTGCTTGTGAGAACGTGAGTAGTTGTCAAAATAGGTTTGCAACTCCTCAGGTTGGTGGCGACGATAAAAACCATCGGTATAGCCGCGATTGGCCAGATTCTCCAGTACGCCAAAGGCTTCAGGATTGAATTCTCTACCAGCCATGGCGTCATCAATTGCTTGCTTATAAACCTGTGCAGTGCGAGCGGCATAATAATAAGACTTGGTACGACCTTCAATCTTCAAAGAGTCAATACCCATTTGTGTCAGCGTGTGCACATGTTCAATCGCTCTTAGATCTTTAGAGTTCATGATGTAAGTGCCATGCTCGTCTTCAAAGGCCGGCATCAGTTCACCCGGACGACCTTCTTCTTCTAATAGTACAACCCGATCTTCGTTTGGCTCAACCTCGGATTTAATCTCTTTGGCCTTAATATCACCTTCAAAGGTTTGCTCTGCTTCCTTTACATCGTACTTCCAACGACAGGAGTTGGTGCAAGTGCCTTGGTTGGGGTCGCGATGATTGAAATAGCCTGAGAGTAGACAACGACCCGAATAGGCAATGCACAGTGCGCCATGGACAAAAACCTCAAGTTCGATGTCTGGACACTCTTGACGAATCTCTTTAACTTCATCTAGCGAGAGTTCACGCGATAAGATGATGCGACTAACACCGGCTTGTTGCCAAAACTTGACCGAAGCGTAGTTAATGGTATTGGCTTGTACTGAGAGGTGAATCACCTGGTCTGGATATTTGTCCTTGACCATCATGATCAGACCTGGGTCGGCCATAATTAAGGCATCTGGTCCCAGCTCAATCACTGGCGAGATGTCATCCATATAGGTTTTAACCTTGCTGTTGTGCGGAATAATGTTAGAAGCCACAAACAGTTTTTTACCGGCCTCATGTGCCTCACCAATGCCTTGGGCCAGGGTTTCGAAGTCAAACGAATTATTGCGCACACGTAGGCTGTAGCGTGGCTGTCCCGCATACACGGCATCAGCGCCATAAGCGTAGGCATAGCGCATGTGCGTTAGACTGCCAGCAGGTGATAGGAGTTCCGGTCGTTTCATGCGCACTATTTTACACAAGGCGCAAGCCAAATACCCTTATGTATAATAGGCAAGCAATGTTTAGTCGAGATGATATTCCCAAGTTAAAACAGGATCTGAGTATCCAAGCGCAACTATTGGGCCATAACCTTACCTTAAAGACTCGTTGGGGCGTGTTTTC
>CAZMJI010000006.1:0-10417 GCA_964566765.1 uncultured Piscirickettsiaceae bacterium | reverse complement strand
CAAGTGGGTAAGTTTGAGTATTTTGACCAGGTCATCTCCAATGTGCCCGCCAAAGTAGGGCGTGAACAACTGAGCATTATTCTGTATGATGCCTACGATGCACTAAAACCGGGTGGACGCATTACCTTTGTCACCATTAACGGTCTAAGGCATTTTGTTAAAGACAATTTTAAGTCGGTGTTTGGTAATTATAAAAAGCTCAAACAAGGGCAAAAATACACCATTGCACAGGCGATTAAAACATAAAAACCAGAGTATAATACTCAACATTAAAATTAGGAGTGAAATCATGGATACTTTAGAGAGAATTCAACAACAAGTGGACAGTGCGCCAATCGTGATCTACATGAAAGGCACGCCACAATTCCCGCAATGCGGCTTCTCAGCGCGTGCTGCACAAACTCTAGCCGCAACTGGCGTTGAGTTTGCTTATGTCAACGTATTTGAGGACCAAGAGGTTTTTCAGCGTCTACCAGAATTTGCTGACTGGCCAACCTTCCCGCAAATCTATTTCAATTCAGAGCTAATGGGTGGTGGTGACATCATCATTGAGATGGCTGAGATGGGCACCTTGCAAGGTGAGATGGAAGCCGCGGTTGAGAAATTCAACAACAAATAATCCGCTATAAGCTCTGCAACTGATAACCGTGTTGCTTGAGCCAAGTCTGCGCCTGTTGATAATCGGGCGCAATCGATGCCACCAATTGCCAAAAATCCTTTGAATGATTCTTAATACGCGTGTGGCATAACTCGTGAATCAGCACATAATCAATCACAGATATTGGTGCCATCGCCAATAGGTAATTAAGATTAATATCGTTATTGGCGCCGCACGACCCCCAGCGGGTTTTCTGCGCTTTTAAGCGCACCTTGCGATAAGGCAGCTGATGGGTTTTTGCATAATAATCCAATCTGGGTAGTGCCACCTTCTCGAACTGTTGTCGATAGAATTGCCTAAAAGCTTCAGGTGCATTGCCGCTGACACGCAGCACCTGACCATTAAAATCCACCTGCGTTTGATCACCTGGTATTTGTTGAATAGGGTAAGTTTCACCTAGATACAGCATCAGTGAGCCGTCTTGGTAACTGGGATTGGCTTTTAGATAGGCTTCGGCTTTTATTCTCTTGGCTTCAATCCAAGTGGATTTCTCTTTAACAAAAGACTTGATCTCAGCCTGTGGTAGCGAGTGTGGTGCACGTACCACCACACTGGCATCGGGTTTAACTTCAATGGCTAAGCTTTTGCGCTTAGAGCGGATTAACTGATAGTCAGTATACTTAGTCAACCCAAACCCTGGCATTTTCAAACATGCGCATCCATGGGCTGCGCTCTGCCCAGTTGTCTGGATGATAGGAGTATTGCACACTTCTAAACACACGCTCTGGATGCGGCATCATAATGGTGACTTGACCTGAGTTGTTAGTGACACCAGCAACCGCGCCTTCAGAGCCGTTAGGGTTGTGTGGATACTGCTGAGTTGGGTTGTTGTGATGATCCACATAGTTCATCACTGAGCCGCTCAGATTGGCGCCATTAAAGCTAGCACGACCCTCACCATGAGCAATGGCAATTGGCATGGTTGAACCTGCCATGCCCGCTAGGAAGATTGAGTTAGACTCAGCGATTTTCACCGAGGAAAAACGTGCTTCAAATTGCTCAGAACTATTGCGCTCAAAGCTTGGCCAATTGTCTGTGCCTGGAATAATCTCACCTAGGTTGGAGAGCATCTGGCAACCATTGCACACACCTAGGGCAAAACTGTCATTGCGTTCAAAGAACGCTGAGAAGTCGTCCTTAGCTCGGGCATTGTACAAAATAGAGCTGGCCCAACCGCGACCGGCACCCAGTACGTCTCCGTAAGAGAAACCACCACAGGCCACCATACCTTTGAATTCTTCTAGTGATAGACGGCCCGATAAAATGTCGCTCATATGCACATCAATGGCCTCGAAGCCGGCTTTGTCAAAAGCCGCAGCCATCTCAATCTGGCCATTCACCCCTTGCTCTCTCAAAATGGCCATCTTAGGACGTGCGCCACGACTGATATACGGTGCGGCGACGGCTTCATTGATGTCAAACTGAGTATCAAACACCAGACCAGTGGTGTTTTCAGATACGCTGTCAAATTCAGACTTGGCACAATCTGGGTTGTCTCTGAGCTTGGCCACTTCATACGAGGTCTTAGACCACAGTGATTGCAAGCTGGCGCGAGATTCGTTAAACAATGTCTCACCACCTTGGGTGATGATGATTTGATCTTGGTCGTTTAGTGTGGCAATGGTTCTGGTTGCCTCAGCTAGGCCGGCTGCTTCAATCGCGGCTTGTGCAACTGCTTTATTGGTCTGAGAGACTTGAATCACACAGCCCAACTCTTCGTTAAATAACTCACCTAAGACGTCTTGACCAGCCTCAATGGTTAGGCCGACATGCGAGGCAAACGCCATCTCTAGTAAGGTGGTGATCACACCACCGTCTGAGCGATCGTGATAAGCATCAATCAGATGGTCTTTGTTCAGTTCGTTAATCAGTGCGAAGAAGCGTTTAAACACCTGGCCATCATCCAGATTTGGCGCGGTATCACCCAGCTGGTTATAAACTTGCGCTAAGCATGAGCCACCCATACGGTTTTGCCCAAAGCCTAGATCAATCAGCCACAATTCACTCTCGGCATCCTGCTTAAGTAGGGCTGTTTTTTGCGCTCGTGCGTCTGGCGTTTTACTAAAGGCTGAAATAATCAGTGATAGCGGCGCAGTGACTGATTTTTGCTGATCACCCTCAACCCAAGAGCTCTTCATACTCATCGAGTCTTTACCCACTGGTACGGTTAAGCCCAACTCTGGACACAGGTCTTCACCCACGGCTTTCACGGCTTCAAACAATTTAGAGTCTTCACCCGGATGGCCTGAGGCGCTCATCCAGTTGGCACTGAGACTGATGTGGTGAATGTCTTCTACATAGCCACCCAGCATATTGGTGAGTGCCTCACCAATACTCATACGCGCTGCAGCATTAGCGTCAATCAGCGCCATTGGGGTGCGTTCACCCATGGACATAATCTCACCATGGTAATTGTCATAGTCAGCCACTGAGATGGCACAGTCGGCTACCGGCACCTGCCACGGACCAACAAACTGATCACGCGCCACCATGCCGGTTACCGAGCGGTCGCCAATGGTAATCAAAAAGCTCTTATTGGCCACGGTTGGCAATTGCAGTACGCGTGAGATGGCCTCTGATAGGTCGATGTTAGTGGTCTCTAGGGCGTTTAACGCCAGGCCTTGTGTTCTAACATCCTTAAAGGTTTTTGGCGGATTGCCCAGCAGTACCTGCATCGGCATATCAATCGGTTGGTTGTCGAATAAGCGGTCATCCAAAATCAGTTCTTGTTCCTTGGTGGCTTCACCCAGTACCGCGTATGGGGCGCGCTCACGTTTGGCAATAGCATCAAAGGTCGCTAAGTTTTCTTCGCTGACTGCCAAGACATAACGTTCTTGTGACTCATTACACCAGATCTCCAGTGGTGACATTTGTTTGTCATCATTGGGGATTTCTCTTAGCTCGAATCGACCGCCTTTACCAGAATCATTCACCAATTCTGGCAGACCATTTGACAGGCCGCCGGCGCCAATGTCATGAATGGAAACAATGGGATTGTCCTCACCCAGGTTGGTACAAGCATCAATTACTTCCTGACAACGGCGCTCCATCTCTGGGTTGGCACGTTGTACTGAGGCAAAGTCTAGGTCCTCTGACTGCTCGCCACTACCGACACTAGAGGCAGCGCCACCACCCAGGCCGATGAGCATGGCTGGACCACCTAGCACAATAATCTTATTGCCAACGGCGATCTCGCCTTTTTGAATGTGGTTCTCTCGAATGTGACCCAAGCCACCAGCCAGCATAATCGGCTTGTGGTAGCCACGTACTTCACCTTCTGGGGTGGCTTGCTCAAAGGTTCTGAAATAGCCCAGGGTGTTGGGACGACCAAATTCGTTATTAAACGCTGCCGCACCAATTGGGCCTTCAATCATAATGTCTAAGGCTGAGACAATTTGCTTTGGCTTGCCATAGTCGACTTCCCAAGGTTGTTTGGCACCGTCAATTTTTAAGTTAGAGACACTAAAGCCACACAGGCCTACTTTTGGTTTTGAGCCTTGACCAGTGGCACCTTCATCGCGAATCTCACCGCCGGAGCCGGTGGCTGCACCCGGATCTGGGGCAATGGCAGTTGGGTGGTTGTGGGTTTCCACCTTCATCAGGATGGCTTTGTGCTCGGTGCTGCGACCATAGCTACCATCTGCATTTGGATAGAAGCGTTCTGATTCATAACCCTCCATCACCGCCGAGTTGTCGCTATAAACCGAGAGCAGACCCTCAGGGTGTTGATGATAGGTATTGCGAATCATGGCAAATAAGCTTTTGGCTTGATCAACCCCATCAATGCGCCAATCGGCATTAAAGATTTTGTGGCGGCAATGCTCAGAGTTGGCCTGGGCGAACATCATCAGCTCAATGTCATTTGGGTTGCGACCCAGCTTGGTAAAGCTCTCAACCAGATAGTCAATCTCGCCCTCAGACAGCGCCAGGCCCAATTCTGCATTGGCGCGTTCAATGGCAGGTTTGCCCTGACCCAAAATATCAACACTGCTATAAGGCTGCGGCTCAAACTCGTCAAACATCAGATGCGCATCATCTAGGTTGGCCAGCTCAGATTCGGTCATTTTGTCCATCACAATCGATAGCACCTCAGCCTTATTGGCAATCGGCTTGTCAAAATGATAGATAATCGCACGTTCAATACGTTTGATATTGCTCATGTCGCATAGGTGAACAATATCCGTGGCTTTTGATGACCAAGGGGAAATGGTACCTAGTCTTGGCATCACCACAATCGAGTCTTGTGCGCCATCGACTGATAGCGTTTTGGTATAAGACAACAGTTTGTCTAAGTGCGCGGTTTGTTCGTCAGACAGGGCTTTGTCTAGATCGGCAAAGTGGATAAATTCAGCGCCCAATAAGGTCAGGTTTTGCGCTAAGGCAATCTTGGCTTGTAAGGCTTGTACTTGAAAGCTGCGTAGGGCGCTAATGCCACGATGGGTGTAGATCATAGTTGTTCCATTACCTCGTCAGAAATGTTTGCGTTGTGATAAACCTCTTGGGTGTCGTCTAGGTCTTCAAGACGATCAATCAGTTTCATAAATTTTTGTGCATCACCCAGATTGAGCTCAACGCGGTTGGCCGGCTCCATGGTGATCTCAGAATGGGTTGGCTCTAGGCCGGCTTCAATCAGTGCGTCTTTAACGGTAAAGAAGTCCTCTGGGGTGGTGACCACATCAATTGAACCATCATCGTTGCTGATTACATCTTCAGCGCCCGCATCCAGTGCGGCTTCCATAATGGTATCCTCATCGCCTGACTCAAAACTGATAAAACCTTGCTTGCTAAACAGGTAGCTCACTGAGCCATCGGTACCCAGGTTGCCCCCGTGCTTGGTAAACGCATGACGCACATCAGCCACGGTACGGTTGCGATTATCCGTTAGTGTGTCGACCATAATCGCAGTACCACCAATACCATAACCTTCATAGCGCACTTCATCGTAGTTGTCGCCATCAACATCACCTGAGCCACGCTTAACCGCATTCTCAATGGTGTCTTTTTTCATGTTAGCGGCCAGCGCTTTATCAATGGCCAGACGCAAAGACGGGTTGTTTTCAATCACACCACCACCTTGTTTGGCAGCGATCACAATCTCTTTAATCAGTTTGGTAAAGATCTTGCCACGCTTGGCATCTTGCGCGCCTTTTCGATGTTGAATATTATGCCATTTACTATGTCCTGCCATGATTGTCTCCGTTGTATCCTAAGCCTAACTTTATTGCTAAGCCGTGAAGTCTAATAGTCTTTGTATAGAGTCTTTGGCCTGTGTGCCAATTGACTCGTCAATTAAAATCTCGTTGTTCTTGTTTTGAAGGGTGCTCAGACAATTGTCTAAATTGTTCATGGCCATCCACTCACAGTGGGCGCAAGATTCGCAATCTGCACCTGCGCCCATGGTTGGTGCTTCAATCAGTTTTTTACCTGGTGCTACCTCGCGCATCTTGTGAAAGATGCCGTTATCGGTGGCTACAATAAAAGTCGATTCATCGCGATCTCTAACCGCATTAATCAGCGCGGTGGTTGAGCCCACCACATCGGCCAAATCCACCACCGCCTGTGGCGACTCTGGGTGCACTAAAATCGCAGCTTCTGGATGCTTCTGCTTGAGTTTTTCCAGTGCATCGGCCTTAAAGCGCTCATGCACCACACAAGAGCCTTGCCAAAGTAGCATGTCAGCCCCCGTCTGAGTTTGCACGTAATGACCCAGGTGCTTGTCAGGCGCCCAAAGAATCTTCTGACCCTGGTCTTTTAAGTGTCTTACCACATTCAGCGCACTGCCTGAAGTTACCACCCAGTCAGCTCGCGCCTTAACCTCGGCCGAGGTGTTGGCATACACCACCACGGTGCGGTCAGGGTGCTGGTCACAAAATGGACCAAATTCCTCGATTGGGCAATCTTCGTCTAAGGAGCAAGTAGCCGCTAAATCCAAGGCTAAGACGGTTTTTTCAGGCGAAAGAATTTTGGCAGTTTGGGCCATAAATTTAACCCCAGCCACCACAATCATGTCCGCCTCTGAGTTTTGACCAAAGCGCGCCATCTCTAGCGAGTCTGAGACAATGCCGCCGCTTTCCTCAGCAAGAGTTTGCAGCTCAGCACTGACGTAGTAGTGCGCCACCAATACGGCGTTATTTGCCTTTAATTCGGCTTTGATTTGCTCTCTAACCGATGCCATGGATTATTCTTTTTCAGGTAGATTGACCTTGATGTTAAGTTCTCTAAGCACTTTTCTTGGCACTGCCGCTGGCGCATCGGTCAGTAGACAGGCAGCCGTTTGCGTTTTCGGGAAGGCGATCACATCTCTAATCGAGTCTGAGCCAGTCATGATCATTACCAGACGATCCAAGCCAAAGGCCATACCGCCATGTGGTGGGCAGCCATACTCTAGGGCATTTAACAAGAAGCCAAACTTATCTTCTGCTTCTTCATCGGAGATGCCAAGTAACTCTAACACTTTGCGCTGCATGGCGGTTTCGTGAATACGCACCGAGCCACCACCGACTTCTGAGCCGTTGATCACCAGGTCGTAGGCGCGAGATAGGGCGGTTGCAGCATTCGCTTCAAGCTCCTCCACACTCACGCTTGGCGCGGTAAACGGATGGTGAATGGCGTTTAGATCGCCTGCATCATCGACTTCAAACATTGGGAAGTCGATCACCCAGATTGGTGCCCATTGGTCTGCAAATAGGTCTAGGTCTTTGGCCAATTGCTCACGTAGGTTGCCTAAGGCTTCATTGACGATTTTGGTTTTATCAGCACCAAAGAAAATCAAGTCACCGGTTTGTGCGCCGGTGGCTTCAATCACTTGATTGGTGACCTCGTCGCCTAGGAATTTAAGAATTGGCGATGATGGACCATCTTCGTTTAGCTTGATATAAGCCAGACCTTTGGCACCATAAATGCTCACATACTTGGTGTATTTGTCGATGTTTTTACGACTGATTGAGGCACCACCTGGCACCTTTAGGGCAGCCACACGGCTACCAGCATCACTGGCTGGGCCTGAGAATACTTTGAAGTCCACACCTTGCATCAGCTCATCCATATCCACCATCTCTAGCGGGATGCGCATGTCTGGTCGATCCACACCGTACTTACTCATGGCTTCAGCATAGGTGATGGTTGGGAAGGCTGCAGGCAGATCGACATCAATCACTTGTTTGAACATACCACGAACCATCTCTTCCATCAGTCCCATGATTTCGTCTTCGTTCATAAACGAAGTTTCGATATCCAGCTGAGTAAACTCAGGCTGACGATCAGCACGCAGATCTTCGTCTCTAAAACATTTAACGATTTGATAGTAACGCTCCATGCCTGACATCATCAGTAGCTGTTTAAACAGCTGTGGTGATTGCGGCAGGGCAAAAAAGTCGCCTTCATGCGTACGAGAAGGCACCAGATAATCACGTGCACCTTCTGGGGTAGCCTTGGTTAAAAATGGCGTTTCAATGTCTAGGAAATCGTGAGAATCCATAAATTCACGCATGTAGTGCGTCACCGCTGAACGCAGTCTTAGGCGCTTTTGCATGTGTTCGCTACGTAGGTCTAGGTAGCGGTACTTCAGTCGCACTTCTTCAGAAATGTCGGTTGAGCCCACTTGGAATGGTGTGGGTTTTGAGGCATTAAGAATGTCGATGTGTTGCGCCACTACTTCGATTTCACCGGTAGCTAGGTTTGGATTCACCAAGCCTTCTTCTCGAGCAACCACTTGACCGGTGATCTTAAGTACGAACTCATTACGAATGCTCTCGGCTAGGGCAAAATCATCAATATTAGGATTAACCACCACTTGAGCAATACCACGCTTGTCGCGCACATCCAAGAAGATCACACCACCATGATCACGGCGACGGTTTACCCAGCCGCATAGCTCCACGGTGTTATCAATGTTGTTTTTTGTTAACTCACCACAATAATGTGTTCTCATAGTTTTTCCTTTTATGATTTTGGCGTGACCACGCCAGTCGAAATAATTAGTTTGAATGCCTCATCCACACTCATGTCTAGCTCAATCACGTCATCCTTAGGTAGCATGATGAAAAAGCCTGAAGTTGGGTTGGGTGTGGTTGGGACGTAGATATTGATAATTTCTTGGCCAATTTTCTCTTCAACCTCGCCATGATAATCACCGGTTTGAAAAGCAATGGTCCACAGGCCTTTTCTTGGATATTCGATCAGCAGTGCTTTTTTGAAGCTGTTGCTATTGGTGCTGAAGATGGTGTCGGAAAGCTGCTTAAGTGCGTTGTATAAACCACGGAATCCCGGGATTTTGTTGAGTAGCTTTTCCCAGGTTTTTAACAGCTTTCGACCTAGGTAGTTGCTCACCAGTGCACCAGTGAATAGAATGATGATAAGCACTAGCACCAAACCAGAGCCTGGTACTGGCATCTCCAGCTCTAGCAGATTCTCAGGTAGATACTGGGCAGGAATCAGGCCATCAACCAGTTCTAGGAAGAACTTGATGACAACAATACTTAGCCCCAGCGGAATCCAAAATAACAGACCCGAGATAAAGTAATTTCTAAGGTTTTTCAAAGCGCTTATTAGCCTGCGTTAAATAGAGGCCCATTTTAGCATAGGAAATGCGCTTTTTAGGTTGACTCTTCGGCTCTAAGGGTCAAAATTTCACAGCCATCATCAGTCACCAAAATGGTGTGTTCCCATTGGGCCGAAAGTGACTTGTCTTTGGTGGTCACGGTCCAGCCATCGAGCTTGGAAGTATGCACTCGATAATCACCCAGATTGATCATCGGCTCAATGGTAAAAGTCATACCCGCTTCAAGCACGGGTGAGCGCTCGGTTCTGCCATCATCATAGTGCATCACTTGAGGCTCGGCATGAAAGGTTTGACCAATACCATGACCACAATAGTCCCTCACCACTGAGCAGTGGTTTTTCGTAGCATGAGCATCAATCGCCTGGCCAATCTCACCCAACCGAGCACCGGCTCTGACTTGCGCAATACCGATGTCCAAACACTCTTTGGCAATGCGACAAATACGCTGTGCTTTAACACTGGCCTTGCCAATGATAAACATCTTGGAGGTGTCACCATGGTAACCGTCTTTGATCACGGTGATATCAACGTTGACAATATCACCTTTTTTAAGTTTTTTATCACCAGGAATGCCGTGACAAACCACATGGTTGATACTGGTGCAGATGGATTTTGGAAAGCCGTGATAATTTAGCGGCGCTGGAATGGCATCTTGTTCATTCACGATGTAATCATGACAACGCTGGTCCAATTCATCGGTGGTCACGCCTGCGACCACATAAGGCTCGATCATCTCCAGCACTTCAGCGGCCAGACGGCCAGCCACGCGCATTTTTTCAATCTCGTCAGCCGATTTAATGTCGATTGCCATTAGCTTTTTCCGAGCTGCTGTGCACGCGCCTCTAAGGCTTCAATGCGAGACTCAATCGAAGGGTGTGATGAGAACAGAGCTGCAATTGAAGCTTTGTCATTAATACCAAACGCAGCCATCTGTTCTGGTAGGGCTTCGGGCTCTACTTGACCCAGGCGTTTAAGTGCACCAATCATATTGCCGTGTCCAGCCAAATCTGCACCACCAGTATCGGCGACATATTCGCGTTTTCTTGAGAAGTACATGACAATGGTTGAGGCCAGTACCGAGAGAATAATCTCGGCAAAGATGGTGGTGAGGAAATAGCCAATGCCATAGCCACGCTCATTTTTCAAAATCACCCGATCGACAAAATGACCAATCACCCGTGAGAAGAAGATGACAAAGG
>CAZMJI010000005.1:2170-34737 GCA_964566765.1 uncultured Piscirickettsiaceae bacterium | reverse complement strand
TGCGTATTGGTCCAAACCGAGTCGGCCCCAAAGGTTGGTTGCAGCCGATTGCGGACGCGGTGAAGTTGATCTTTAAAGAGATCATTTTCCCAACCAAGGCCAACCTATATTTGTATTTATTAGCACCAGTATTGGCGATTGCCCCGGCGATTGCAGTTTGGGCGGTGGTGCCGTTGGCAGACGGCATCTACATCACCAATTTGGATGTGAGCCTGCTCTACATTCTGGCGATTGGCTCGATTGGTGTTTACGGAATTATTCTAGCAGGCTGGGCTTCTAACTCTAAATACCCACTATTGGGCGCACTGCGTAGCGCCTCGCTACTGGTTTCGTATGAGATTGTGATTGGCTTTGCTGTGGTGACTGTGGTGATGATCGCCGGTAGTGTCAATCTAAACACCATTGTTGAAGCACAACAAGGTGGCATCATCAATTGGTATTGGATCCCACTGTTCCCAATGATGATCGTGTTCTTTATTTCGGCTTTGGTGGAGACCAACCGCGCACCATTTGACGTGGTTGAAGGTGAATCTGAGATTGTTGGCGGTACCCATGTTGAGTATTCGGGCATGACCTTTGGTATTTTCTTCTTGGCAGAGTACGCCAATATGATTTTGATGGCGGTGTTGGCGGTGCTGATGTTCTTCGGTGGCTGGCATTCTCCATTTGAGGGCACTTTCCTAGAGACTATGTTCGCCTGGGTGCCTGGTCTGATTTGGTTGTTAGCCAAGTCGGTGTTCTTTATGTTTTTATATCTTTGGGTTCGAGCCACATTCCCAAGATTTAGATATGACCAAATTATGCGCCTATCTTGGAAAGTCTTCTTGCCAATGACCATTGTTTGGATTTTTGTGGTGGGACTGATGACGCAATTACAATTGGGCCCTTGGTTCTAAGGTGGGGTGACGTATGATTAAAGCACTAAAAAAACTGGCAAAAGACTTTACCCTGGGGGAGCTACGTGGCGGTATGAAGATTACCGCAACGGAATTTGTTAACAAGAAAATCACCGTTCAATATCCTGAGGAGAGAACGCCAATTTCACCAAGATTCAGAGGTCTGCACGCACTGCGTCGCTACCCAAATGGTGAAGAGCGTTGTATCGCGTGTAAGTTGTGCGAGGCAACTTGTCCGGCTAATGCGATTACCATTGAATCGGAGATGAGAGACGACGGCAGTCGTCGCACCACACGTTATGACATCGACCTGTTTAAGTGTATTTTTTGCGGTTTTTGTGAAGAAGCTTGTCCGGTGGATGCGATTGTGGAGACGCAAATCTTTGATTATGCCTTTGAATCAAGACGCGGCAGTGTGATGACCAAAGAGCGTTTGCTGGAAGTAGGTGAAGAGAATGAACAGGCAATCAATCAAGCCAAGCTTGAAGATGCCAAGTATCGATAGAGGCTATGATGAGTGTTGAAAACGTAATTTTTTATATCTTATCGCTTGGACTGGTGGTCAGTTCGCTGGCGATGATTTTCTCGCGTAATGCGGCCAAGGCGGCACTGTTCTTGGTCTGGGCGTTTTTCTCGGCAGCCGGTATTTGGATTCTGCTTGAGGCAGAATTTTTAGCCGTCACATTGATCCTAGTCTATGTGGGCGCGGTGATGGTACTGTTCCTATTTGTGATCAAGATGCTGAATATCGACAAGTCCACCTTGCGCGCCAAGTTTGCCGGCTATTTGCCATTAGGCTTGGCGGTGGCGCTGATTATTATTGCCGAGATGATTCTGGTCTTGGGCGATGCACAATTTGGTCTAGAGGTGGTAGCCGCCCCTGAGCGCCATGGTGCGGATTATAGTAATATCACCGAGCTGGCACTACAGCTCTATACCGTATACATCTATCCATTTGAGTTGGCTGCGGTGTTGCTACTGATTGCGATTATTGCAGCGATTACCCTGGTACATCGAAAAGAGGTGGATCGCAAGAAACAAAATATT
Organism: uncultured Piscirickettsiaceae bacterium; assembly: GCA_964566765.1. Lineage (GTDB taxonomy): Bacteria > Pseudomonadota > Gammaproteobacteria > PS1 > Pseudothioglobaceae > Thioglobus_B. Next base: position 32,794 of record CAZMJI010000005.1, on the reverse strand, counting down.
TCCGAGCAGGTTAGTGTGAGCGCTAAAGACCGTGTTCGCCTGGTGTCGATCACCACAAACAAGGAGGATAAGTCATGATTGCCTTAAGCGACTATCTGATTTTAGGCAGTGTTATTTTCTGCATTGGCTTGGTGGGTATTTTTATCAATCGTACCAATATCATTACGCTACTGATGTGCGTTGAGTTGATTCTATTGGCGGTTAACACCAACTTTATTGCCTTCTCTCACTTCTTGGGTAACGAGGCAGGGCAGATCTTTGTGTTCTTTATCTTGACGGTGGCAGCCGCCGAGGTGGCGATTGGTTTGGCGATTCTAACGCTACTATTTAGAAATCGTGGCTCGATTAATGTTGATGTCACCAGTACGTTGAAGGGGTAAGCATGGAAAGTTTATATCTAACAATCGCGCTGGCACCACTACTGGGCAGTATTATTGCCGGATTCTTTGGTCGCATGCTGGGCCGCAGCGTGACGCATTGGGTGACCATTATTGGTGTGGCCATCTCAACCGTATTGTCGTTCTATGCCTTTAATCACCATGTACTAGAAGGCAATCCAGTGTTTAACGAGAACATCTACACTTGGATGCAAATTGGCTCGCTGAACGTGAGTGTCGGCTTCTTGGTGGACAACCTAACCGCCGTCATGCTGGTGGTGGTCTCATTCGTGTCTTTGATGGTACACATCTACACCATTGGCTATATGCACGATGACAAGGACTACACCAAGTTCTTTAGCTACATCTCGCTCTTCACCTTCTCGATGTTTATGCTGGTGATGTCAAACAACTTTATGCAGCTGTTCTTCGGCTGGGAAGCGGTTGGCTTGGTGTCATATTTATTGATTGGTTTTTGGCACTACAAAGACTCAGCCGTTGAAGCCAACTTAAAAGCCTTTTTGGTTAACCGTGTGGGTGATTTTGGCTTCCTATTAGGTATTGCCTTGGTGCTGATGCATTTTGATTCCCTGGATTATGTCGAAGTGTTTGCCAACCTGAGTAATGCCAGTGGTGAGACCCTTTGGGGTACCTCTCTGATTACCGTGATTTGTCTACTGCTATTTGTCGGTGCCATGGGTAAATCGGCGCAGGTGCCACTACATGTTTGGCTACCGGGTTCGATGGAAGGTCCAACGCCAATCTCAGCACTGATCCACGCTGCAACCATGGTAACCGCCGGTATCTTTATGGTATCGCGCATGTCACCAATGTTTGAACTCAGTGACGTGGCGCTAACCGTGGTCATGGTGATCGGTGCGATCACAGCCTTATTTATGGGTCTACTAGGCATTGTGCAAAACGATATTAAACGCGTGGTGGCCTATTCAACCTTGTCACAACTGGGTTATATGACCGTTGCCTTGGGTGTGAGTGCTTATTCGGTGGCAATCTTCCACCTAATGACCCATGCTTTCTTTAAGGCCTTGTTGTTCTTAGCGGCTGGCTCGGTCATCGTGGCCATGCATCATGAGCAAGACATTCGTAAGATGGGTGCGCTAAAAGATAAGATGCCAATTACCTATTGGACCTCACTGATTGGTACCCTGGCACTGATTGGTTTCCCGGGTTTTGCCGGCTTCTATTCAAAAGACATGATTATTGAAGCGGTGCACCTGTCTAGCTTACCGTATGCCGATTGGGTCTATGTGGCCGTAATCTTGGGCGTGTTTATTACTGCGTTCTATTCACTGCGCATGTTCTTTATCGTCTTCCACGGCGAGTCGCGTGTGGATCATCACACCGAAGAACACCTGCATGAATCCGCACCATCGATCACTATACCACTGATTGCACTAGCCATCCCATCGGCGGTGATCGGTTTCTTTACCATTGATCCGATGCTCTTTAGCGGCTGGTTGGATAATGCAATTACCATTGACAGCACTAAGCACAGCGCCATGGCGCAGCTTTCTGAGAGTTTCCACGGGGCGCTGGGCATGATCTCACACGCCTTGGTGACCTGGCCATTCTGGATGATGGTCGCTGGTGCACTGGCAGCTTATTTCTTCGCCTTAAAGCGTACCGACTTGGCAGAGAAAGTGAAACAGAAGTGTCATCGCAGCTACTACGTACTGGACTCACTCTACGGTTTTGACCGCTTTAATGACATCGTGTTTGTACAAGGCGTGAAGAAACTGGGTAATTTCCTATGGAAAGTATCCGATGCTGGTCTGATTGATAAGTTGGTGGTGAATGGTTCAGCCAAATTGGTGGGCTTTATTGGTGCGGTGATTCGTCCCGTGCAGACCGGCTATGTTTACCACTATGCCTTCTTTATGATTTTTAGTTTGTTGATTATTCTAACCTGGGTGTTGTTTGCAGGCGACAGACCGTTACTTGAGCTTTAATAATGGAAAATTCACTACTTAGTTTATTAATTTGGCTGCCGATTATTGGTGGCGGACTGGTGCTACTGCTAGGCGATGAGCGTGCGCAGACAGCGCGCTGGGCGTCTGTAGTCATCACCTTGGTGGTGTTCGTTTTGTCACTAGGCCTATGGAGCGGCTTTGATAGCAGCACGCACCTGATGCAGTTTGAGGAAAAAGCCAGCTGGATTTCTCAGTTTAATATTTATTACCACCTGGGTGTAGACGGCATCTCCATGCCGCTGATTATCCTGACCACGTTCTCAACCATCTTGGTGATTGTGGCTGCCTGGGAAGTGATTCAAAACCGTGTGTCGCAATATATGGCGGCTTTCTTGATGATGGAAGGCCTGATTATTGGTGTGTTCTCAGCGCTAGACGCCATTTTGTTCTACGCTTTCTGGGAAGCCTCGCTGATTCCAATGCTACTGATTGTGGGTATTTGGGGTGGCGATAACCGTGTTTATGCGGCGATTAAGTTCTTCTTGTATACCTTCCTAGGCTCGGTATTCATGCTAGTATCGCTGATCTACATGTATAACCAAGGCGGTTCATTTGGCATCTTGGATATGCATAACTTGGGCCTCACTCAAATTGAGCAGGCTTGGATCTTCTGGGCGTTCTTCTTGGCCTTTGCGGTCAAGGTGCCGATGTTCCCGGTGCACACTTGGCTACCGGATGCGCACGTACAAGCGCCAACCGGTGGTTCGGTGATCCTGGCAGCGATTATGTTGAAGATGGGTGGTTATGGTTTCTTCCGTTTTTCATTGCCAATTACACCAGACGCTTCTTTACAGTTCTCTGATGTGGTGATCATCTTGTCTTTGATTGCTGTGGTTTACATTGGTTTTGTTGCCCTGGTTCAGCGCGATATGAAGAAGCTGATTGCTTATTCGTCAATCTCACACATGGGTTTTGTGACCCTGGGTGTGTTTGCCTTGTTCCTGGCCTATCGACCAGATAGCGCTGAGGGTGCACTGCTGGGTCTAGAGGGTGCGATGGTGCAGATGATTTCACATGGTTTCATTTCAGCCGCCATGTTCCTAGTGGTGGGTGTACTGTATGACCGCCTGCACTCAAGAGAGATTTCTACCTATGGTGGCGTGGTTAACTCGATGCCAAAATTCACCGGTTTTGCGGTGCTATTTGCCATGGCCAATGCAGGCCTACCAGGCACCTCAGGTTTTGTCGGTGAGTTTATGGTGATCCTAGGCGCTATGCAGGCCAATGTTTGGTATGCGGTCTTGGCAGCCACTACCTTGATCGTGGGTGCAGCCTACACCTTGTGGATGGTGAAGCGCGTCTTCTGGGGTCCGGTGGTGAACGATGCGGTTAATACCCTCAGTGATATTAATGGGCGTGAATTTGCCATCTTGTCGCTACTGGCCTTAGCCGTGGTGATCATGGGTATTTATCCACAACCAGTGATTGAAGTAATGCATGTTTCCATCGAGCATCTACTCAATCAAGCTTTAACTTCTAAATTATGAACACCATGACTATTGAATCATTAAAGTTCTTTCCATTTGATGTGGCCTCGCTATGGCTAGCCTTGCCAGAGATTTTCTTACTCAGCGCCATTGTGGTGATTCTGCTATTGGATCTGTTTTTAACCCAGCGCTTTAAGCAGGTTAGCTACTACCTAACTCAACTCAGTCTATTGACTGCTGCTGTGTTTGCCTTTAACTTGATTGGCACAGAGGGGACGATTTTTAGTGATTCGTTTGTGGTCGACAATCTGGCCTCGGTGTTTAAAGTCTTTATGTTGGGCGCCACCATGGTGACCATGGTCTATTCACGCTACTACTTGCAGGTGCACGGCCTACTAAGAGGTGAATTCTTTACCTTGGTGTTATTATCGGTACTAGGCATGATGGTCATGGTCTCTGGCTACAGCTTACTCACGCTGTACTTAGGTTTGGAGATTTTATCGCTATCACTCTACACGCTGATTGCCATTGCACGCGAGCGTTCTGATGCGGTTGAATCGGCGCTTAAGTATTTTGTTCTGGGTGCGATCGCCTCAGGTCTACTGCTTTATGGCATGAGTATGATCTACGGCATTAGTGGCCATTTAAATATCAGCGAGATTGCGGCATTTGTTAGCGGCAATACATTGGATAGTAGAGAAACATTGATCGTCAACTTTGGTCTGGTGTTCTTGGTAATTGGTATCGCCTTTAAACTGGGTGCTGTGCCATTCCACAACTGGGTACCAGATGTGTATCAAGGCTCACCAACGGCGATCACCATGTTTATCTCAACCGTGCCGAAAATTGCCGCAGTGGCGATGCTAGTACGTATTTTGATTGATGGCCTAGGGGCAATGCAAGCCTATTGGTCAGATCTGTTTATGATTTTGGCTGTACTATCGATCGCATTGGGTTCTGTGGTGGCTTTGATGCAAACCAACATCAAGCGCATGTTGGCTTACTCTACCATCTCGCATATTGGTTTTATTATGCTGGGCTTTGCCACTGGCTTGATCAGCGGCTATGCCTCGGCGGCGTTTTACGTACTGGCCTACGTGCTGATGAGTTTGGCTGCCTTCGGTGTGATCATCCTACTGAACAAAAAAGGCTATGAAGCCGATTTGATTACCGACTACAAAGGCTTGAGCAAGCAATCGCCTTGGTTCGCGCTGATGATGCTAGTGGTGATGTTTTCAATGGCTGGCGTACCACCATTTATTGGTTTTTACTCCAAGTTGTTTGTGCTGCAACAAGTGGTAGCCGCAGGCTTTGTCACCATTGCCGTCATTGCCGTGGTGTTTGCGGTGATCAGTGCCTACTACTACCTACAGATCATCAAGTCTATGTACTTCGATGAGCCAGAAAAAACCACCGAAGTGTCAGCGCCAATGGATATGCAACTGGTATTGTCAATCAATGCGGTATTGATTCTGGTGGTGGGTTTATTCCCAGACTTCTGGATGCAGTTGGCTAAGTCGCTGTTCTAGCGTATTCGTAATCATAAGGAAAAACCCTGATAGCTATTGTTTGATTTTCCTTTATAATTCAATCTGTTTTATCAACCTTTTAATAGGGAACAGTGTATGAATATTAAGAAAACGCTTGTTGTTGGTTTGAGTGCCACAACCACAATGGCACTGATGCTTTCTGGGCCTGTTATGGCTAACAGTGCCACTGATCTGGTTAACAAGGCGGTTAATGCAGGAAAGGATGCACTGTACGCAGATGCGCCCGACTGGCTGCAAAGAACTTCGGTAGAGTTGCAAATTGAAGAGGGTTTTAAGCCGACCATTGAGCTGGAAACCGTACAGCCGATTCTGCAAAACTCTGACAATGATATGTTGTTCTATCAACTGAATGCCAGACATCGAAATTCTGAGCAAAGCTACAACCTAGGTTTGGGTTATCGAAATATTGCTTCAGATAAGATTATGTACGGCGCCAACTTATTTTATGACTATGCGGCTGAGCATGGGCATAAGCGTTCGAGTCTAGGCTTGGAGGCCATCTCTAATATCTACGAAGTTCGAGCCAATGTTTATAACGCCATCTCTGGCAAGAAAACCATTAAAACCAATGAGTTTGAGCAGGCATTAGATGGTTGGGATGTTGAAGTGGGTGGTTCAATCTTACCGAGTGACAGAAATCTAAAAGTTTATCTATCGCATGCACAATTCGATGCAGTCAGCGCTGGTCGTAGTGATTATAAAGATAATCAAGTGCGCCTAACGTATCCACTGAACAATAACACCCTGCTAGAGCTGGGCCACACCATGGAAAAAGAAAAGTATAGCGATAAGGACAAAAACAGAAGCTTTGCCAAGCTTAAATACACCTTTGGCAAGGTCGACAATACCAAGTCTTTACCATCGTCTGGCCTGCGTAGCAAGTTATTGCAAGCCGTTGAAAGACGACATGAGATCGTCTTAGAGAAGACCATTCAAGCATCAGTAACCGTATCAAGAGGTAATTAAGATGAGAAGCATAAAACATATCGCTGCAGTATTTGCTGTATTGTTTGGATTGAATGCAGTGGCAGCGCTGATTGATGAGTCGAATGTGAGCCAATACAAGGTAAACATCAAGAAAATGGAATTGTGGAACAATACCACTTCAACTTGGCATACATTGTCTGAGACCAATACCGGTTATGTCGATATTGCAGCGGTGGATGCTGGTGCGCAGGTGGCCAGTATGATTGATGCCGGCGTGGTATTAACCTACGGTACTTATACCAAAGCTAGAGCAACTGTTGATGATGAGTTTAAAGTAAAAGCTTGCGGCACCAGTGGTGCGAATTGTATGAATGGCTCTTGGGCCAGTGGCACGGTAGCAGCAGCAACCACATCTGGTCTCTCAACACCGACTGAGATGACGTATTTGATTGATTTCTCTAGCGACGTACCCTCAAGTGAGATGACCAGCAATAATGCCACCGCCATCTCTGGTGGCGTGCAAATGGAATACACTTTTGCCACGCCGTTCGTAATGGATGCCAGTACCGCTACCATGGATATTGATGTGGCTTTTGATGTGGATAATATTTTTGACTTTAACGCCAGTAACTACATTACCATCAACTTCCCTAAGGTAACGATTACCATTCAGTAAGGCAGTATTAAGCTTCTACAGGGGTGTTGTCTAGTTTGATGGGCGACAAGCCTGTGGTTTTTTTCCAGGCATGTCCATAAAGCACCTCATAGGTCGCGGGCAGTTTGCCATCTTGGCGGTAGTGCTCATACATCTCGATCATCTGTTTAAATTTGTCCTTACCCGTTAAGGCCTTGGTGCGCTTAGGCACGCTTTGAGCGCCAATAAATTTAAGATCTTTTAGTAGGTCGATGACTTTCTCATAGGTTAGGGTCAGCATCTCCATCTCCATCACCGGTGACTGAAAGCCATTTTGCATCAGCTGGTCGCCAATATCGTGCATGTCAATAAAGTCATTGACATGGGGCTCATTGTCCACCACCGCCCAGCTTTTCTTAAGCTCTTTCAGTGTGTCAGGACCAAAGGTGGAAAATAGGATAAGACCATCATCTTTCAACACCCTAAAGCATTCTGAGAATAATTGCGCTAAGTCATCACACCACTGCATCATCAGTGAGGAGGTAATAAGATCCACACTATTGTCTGCCAAAGGCAACTGCTGTGCATTGGCGCAGAGTTTGTACTCAGATGGGTTGTTTTTCAGTGATGCTTGGGCAAAGTCCAGGCAAATGAGCTGTGCATTGGCAAAGCGCTGAGACAGTTGTTCAGACAAAAGCCCTGTGCCCGCGCCCAGATCTAAGACAACTTGCGGTTGGATACTGCACACCTCAAGTTTTTGATCAAGTCGCCTGGCCACCTCTTGTTGCAAAGAGGCATGCTGATTGTAGCTGTTGGCAGCTTGGTTAAAGGCCGATCTTACCGAAGACACTGATAAACCTCCTGCGCGATGCTTTGCATTAGCTGAAAATACAGCTGCCGCCCTGGCGTTAAGTCAGACCCTAAAATATTGATGCGCACTGTGTTCACCGTCGCGCCATCACTGAGTAGTTGAAGCTGTTTGGGCGTCACCTCGGTGGTGGCGATTAGACATCCAACCTGGTGTTGGCGGATGGCCTGTTTGGCCTGTAGGATGCGTTTAATGCTGTAGCGTTGTTCGTGTTGTTTAACCACACTGGTGATTTGATTAAGTTGTTGGGTTTTAACTAGAGAGTTGAGCGCATTCGAGTAAGTTGCCAGAGGCTTGCGGTTAACACTGTGCAGTTGTTGGGCCATATCAGCTTCAAGCTGCGTTAGGCGCTGATCAAGCTGGGTTAGATTGGCCAGATAGCGATCCCGGTGCTGGGCATCTAGGTCGATCAATCGATGCGCCAGCTTTTTGGCAAACGCTTTGATACTAGAGATATCTAACCATAGGTGCTGACTTTTTTGCGAGTCTGAGGCAACGGTAATGCGCTTGCTCTTGGGTTGTTGCCCAAAGACCTTGGCCAGTCCAGCCTCAAACTCTGGGTGTATGATAACCAGTAAGTCGGCATTTTCCATTAGGGACAATTGCACTGGCTTTAGGTGGAATTGATGGGCTGACTGGTTGTTTTTTAGCAACAATGCCGGCTCGGTCACACCCTGGGTTAGATTGCTAACAATAGAATGAACGGGTGGGATGCTAACCACAATCTTGGGTGCTGCCCACACATGAGAGACAATCAGGAAAAAACCCAGTAGTAAACGCATCATGCTCGGCATTATACGTTATTTGCTGGCAGTGACAATGGCGCGCTTGGGCGCGGGCAAACCTTCAATCGTGAGATTGTCATCATTTGGATCTAGAAAGTCTTTGAGTGATTGAGTATTGTTGCCAATCCAATCAGTCGCGCGTTGCTCCTCAGGCGTGGTTTTGCTGACATCCAGTAGTTTAATCTCACTAAAGCCGGCCAGCGATAGCCATTGTTTAAGTATGTCGGTATTGGGCAGGCACCAAACATTGCGCATTCGGGCATAACGCTCTTCAGGGATCAAAGTCTCGCCAAATTGCGGGTCAATAATCAGGGTTTCCAGCACCAACTCACCGCCGGGTTTGAGCATGTTGTAGAGCTGCTCCAAGTGCTGCATGTGTTGTTTTTGATGATAGAGCACTCCCATTGAGAAGACTGTGTCAAATACTGGGCGCGCTGAACATTCTTCCAGTCTGAGTGGCAGAACAAAGGCATTGGGCGGGTCTTTCATCAATGAGCGTAGCGCGCTAAACTGATAGTTGAAGAGTAAGAAAGGCTCTAGACCTAAGGCCAGTTTGGCGCCTGATAGTGCCATGATTTGGGTAAAGTAGCCATTGCCAGAGCCGACATCCAGCACCAGCTTGTCTTTTAGTGGTCGAATATGCGACTGAAGACGTGCCCATTTAAGATCGCCACGCCATTCGCTCTCCAGATTCAGCGGGCCAATTTTCCAGGGGCCTTTGCGCCAAGGCATGAGTTGTTTTAGTGTGGTTTCCAACGCCTGTTCTGAAGGCACTTGAGTGTGGAGATACACATACGGACACTCCCAGCTAACGCCTGCGCGTTCGTAGGACTTAAGCTGGTCGATGGCTGCCTCCCATCTGGGAATATTGCCATTGTTAACAGCCAAGTTGGTTTTGGATTGTTCCACCAATTCTTGGGCCATTTCCGCCAGTTGATTATCCTGACAAATTTTGTAAAAATCCTCAAGCATTTGTTGGTCAAGGTGAGCTAAAATATATTTTTATAGATTTTAAATTATTTGGAGACAAATACCATGATGAAAAAAGCAATTGTTTTGGCAGCTACATTAGGCTTGTCGGCGACGCTAATGGCGGGTGGCGATGATCGCGATACCGGTCCAGTTGAGCCAATCTTTGATAAGGTGGTGGTGAATGAAAAAGCCCCTGAGAGCATGACACTGAGTCAAGACAAGGTGATTGGCAGTACCACAGCAGGTGTGCCAGTAACGCAAGCAGCACACGATGCTTGTCAGCATGAGTTAAACCTATCAGCGGCTAACATTGAACGCTTTAAGGATGCATTAGCAGGCGGTTTCTTGTACAACACAGGCCCACTAGATGCCCTGGGCACTGAGTTCTCGCCACTGCGTTGGGCAGACTACTTTAAGTGTGTAGAAAACTACTAAGATCCACTTAACACCAATAAAAAAGCCCGCTGATAGCGGGCTTTTTTGTGGCTGTACTGAAAGGGTTAAATCTCCAATAGAGACGCCTCTTTTTCTGAGAGCTTTTCATCCACCAACTTCACATGGGCATCGGTTAGCTTTTGTACTTGCTCTTCGGCATGTCTGGCTTCGTCTTCTGAGATTTCTTTCTCTTTGAGTAAATCTTTAAAATCCGAGTTGGCGTCACGACGAATGTTGCGAATCGCCACCTTGGCTTGTTCAGCTTCGTCTTTAACCACGCGAATCAGATCGCGTCTACGCTCTTCAGTTAGTGGCGGTAGCGGGACGCGAATCACCTCGCCAGCGCTTTGTGGATTAAGACCTAAGTCTGAAGTAATAATGGCTTTTTCAACCACTGGACCCATGTCCTTTTCCCAAACCGTGACCTTCAGCGTGCGAGAGTCTTCGGTGGTAATGTTGCCGACTTGTGAGAGTGGCACCATGGAGCCGTAGTATTCGACTTGGACTTGCTCTAGTAGTGATGGGTGTGCACGACCTGCGCGAATCTTACTGAAGTTGTTCTCCAGTGAGGCCACACTTTTGTCCATTCTTTCTTTTGCGTCGTTTTGTATCTCGTCTAACATGATTATTCCCCTACAATGGTTCCTAGGTTTTCTCCGTTTAGGATGCGTTTTAAAGTATTGGTGTCTTCCAGCATGCTAAAGACACAGATATCAATTTTATGCTCTCGGCACATGGCAAAGGCCGCTGTGTCCATAATTTTCAAGTCTTGGCGAATGGCTTCATCAAAGCTTAAGCGATCGTATTTCACCGCCTCTGGATTGGTCATTGGATCGTCGGTATACACACCATCAACCTTGGTAGCCTTAAAGACCACATCTGCACCCATTTCAATGGCGCGCAAGGTGGCGCCGGTATCGGTGGTGAAACAAGGTGAGCCGGTGCCTGCAGAGCAAATCACCACCTCGCCAGCGTTTAAGGCGTCTTGGGCCTTGTTGTGATCAAATGGATCACAAACACCGCCACCAATGTCAAAGCCTGACATCACACGCGATCTGACGCCAGCGCGCGTGCAAGCATCAGAGATGGCCAAGGCATTAATCACCGTGGCCAACATACCCATATGATCACCAGTCACGCGGTTCATGCCGGCTTGCGCCAAGGCTGCGCCACGGAAAATATTACCACCACCGACCACGATGCCTACCTGTACCCCCATCTCTAAGGCCGACTGGATAATTTGCACCACCGAATCCAAGGTTTTTGGATCAACGGTTTGGGTCTCAGTGGCCAGTGCTTCGCCACTTAATTTCAATAAAATGCGCTTGTATTGAGCCATGATTGCCTTATGCCATCAATTAATTAATGAGGATGATTTTACCTATCATGCGCGTTATAATGAACCCTTTGTCCGATATATTTTTACATGGATCATATTAGTATTCGCGGGGCTAAAGTCCACAATCTTAAAAGCATTGATGTCGACATTCCGCGCAATCAGTTGGTGGTGATTACAGGCCTATCTGGTTCGGGCAAATCTTCACTTGCCTTTGACACGATTTACGCCGAAGGACAGCGTCGCTATGTCGAATCCTTATCGGCTTACGCGCGTCAGTTTTTATCGCTGATGGAAAAGCCAGATGTGGAGCATATTGAAGGTCTGTCGCCGGCGATCTCTATTGAGCAAAAGGCCACCTCGCACAATCCGCGATCAACCGTGGGCACCACCACCGAGATTTATGACTACTTAAGATTGTTGTATGCCCGTGTGGGTACGCCCAGATGTCCTGAGCACCAGCTGGAGTTAGCCTCACAAACCGTCTCGCAGATGGTGGATATGATTACCGAGCTGCCCGTGGGCGAGAAGCTGATGTTGTTGGCGCCGGTGGTGCAAAACCGCAAAGGCAGCCACGTTAAGCTGCTGGAGGAATTGTCGCACCAGGGATTCTTGCGCGCACGCGTGGATGGTGAAGTGGTGTATTTGGATCAGATGCCTGAGATTGACGGCAAAACCCATCACAATATCGAGATTGTGGTGGATCGACTGAAGATTCGAAAGGATATGGCCTCGCGCTTATCAGAATCTTTAGAAACTGCACTTAATTTATCGGGTGGTTTGGCATTGGTCGCACCGATGGAGGCCGATACTACCTGGTCTGAGATGACTTTCTCAGCCAAATTTTCTTGTGTGAAATGTGGTTATTCACTCAGCGAGCTAGAGCCACGCTTGTTCTCATTTAACAACCCAGTAGGCGCTTGCCCGAGTTGCGACGGACTGGGGGTGAAAGACATTTTTGATGAAGACAAAGTGGTGGCGCATCCAGAGTTGAGTCTGGCCGACGGGGCAATCTATGGCTGGGGTCGAGCCAATGCGTTTTTCTATCAAATGCTGCACCTGGTATCGAGCCATTATGGGTTTGATCTAGAGACTCCATTTGCCGAGTTAAGCGAAGACCAGCAGAGAATTGTGCTGTATGGCAGTGGCGATGAAGTGATTGACTTTAGCAAGATCAAAGGTCGTCAAGGCTGGTCTAACAAGGCCAAACCTTTCGAGGGGGTGATTCCACGCATGATGCGTCGCTATGAAGAAAGCGAAATTAAAAGCGTGCGTGAAGATCTAGCGCGTTACGTGGTGAGTAAGCCTTGTGCGAGCTGTTCGGGCGAGCGTCTGAATGAGGCTGCTAGACACGTGTTTGTTGGCGGTAAAAACCTACCCGAGATTACTCAATTGTCAATCTCTGATCTGTATGAGTTTTTCCAGCAACTCGAACTGGAAGGCGCCAAGGCGCAAATTGCGGAGAAAATCTTAAAAGAAATTCGTCAGCGATTGAAGTTTTTAATCAATGTCGGCTTAGAGTACTTATCACTGGATCGTCGTGCCAACACACTCTCAGGCGGTGAGGCGCAGCGTATTCGTTTGGCTTCGCAGATTGGCGCCGGCTTGATGGGTGTGTTGTATGTGTTGGATGAACCTTCGATTGGTTTGCATCAACGCGACAATCAAAAACTGCTGGACACGCTCACCTACTTGCGCGACCTGGGCAATACAGTGATCGTGGTTGAGCATGATGAAGATGCGATTAGACAGGCGGACTATGTGATTGATATCGGACCTGGTGCCGGTAAGCATGGTGGTGAGGTGGTGGCTGCTGGTACTCCAGAAGCTGTGAGTCAAAATACTGAGTCGCTTACCGGTGCTTATATGAGCGGTAAAGCCAGTATCGCCATGCCCAAAGTGCGCAAACAAGCCGAACATTGGCTTAACATCCAAGGCGCACAGGGTAACAATCTTAAACAGGTGGACCTGAAGATTCCAGTGGGCGTACTGACTTGTATTACCGGCGTATCTGGTTCGGGTAAATCCACCCTAATTAATGACACCTTGTACAAAGTTGCTGCACAGCGCCTGAATCGTGCACAAACCAACCCATCACCCTTTACCGAGATCGATGGACTGGAATATTTTGATAAGGTGGTGAATATTGACCAAAGTCCGATTGGTCGCACGCCCAGATCCAATCCGGCAACTTATACGGGTGTTTTCTCGTTAATACGTGACTTGTTTGCACAAACCTTAGAGGCGCGTGCTAGAGGTTATCGCTCAGGACGCTTTAGTTTTAACGTGAAGGGTGGTCGTTGCGAGGCCTGTAAGGGTGATGGCCTGGTTAAGGTTGAGATGCATTTCTTGCCAGATATTTACGTGCCTTGTGATGTCTGTGAGGGGCATCGCTACAATCGTGAAACCTTAGAGATTCTCTATAAAGGCAAGACCATTGCTGAGGTATTGGAGATGACCGTTGAGGAAGCTTGCGTGTTCTTTGAGCCAATGCCAAAGATTAAACAAAAGCTACAAACGCTGATGGATGTGGGTCTGTCGTATATTACTCTAGGGCAAAATGCCACCACCTTGTCAGGCGGTGAGGCGCAGCGCATTAAGCTGGCCAAAGAGCTGTCCCGTAGTGATACCGGACAAACCCTCTACATTTTGGACGAGCCAACCACAGGCTTGCATTTCCACGATATCCAACAACTCCTCAGTGTGATTAATCGTCTTAGGGATCGTGATAACACCATTGTTATTATTGAACACAATTTGGATGTGATTAAGACAGCCGATTGGATTGTTGATCTGGGTCCTGAAGGCGGTAGCAAGGGCGGTCAGATTATTGCCAGTGGCACCCCTGAGGCAGTGGCTCAAACATCAGGCTCCTACACCGGTGAGTATCTAAAACGTTACTTTGAGTAGGTGCTCAGGCTGATCTTGGAATTGCACCCGAGTTAATTCATAACGGTAGGTTTTGTTGTTTTTTTGTTGCTGAATCAGTACTGGTAGGTAGTGATACTTGCCAACAAAATACGCACTCATTTGTCGCTCATTGTCCAGTCTAGAAACTTTGGTGGTGTTCATCGTTTGCTGATTAATTTGTAGCGGGTGGTTGAGTTCAACCTGATAACGATGGGTTGACAGTGATTTGCCGTCAGCCACCTGATAACTCAGCTCTGAGCCTGTCTCTAAATCATGAGAAATGGCCAAAAACAAAGTTAAGGGATCAACAACGCGACCTGGCTTGGACGCTTGCCAAGTTTGCACCTGAGGCTGGGTTTGCGTCGGCAGTGAGCGCACCATTGAGCCATCTTGATTAACATCAATGGCGTAGTTTTCACTAACCTGACCGTCTTCTCGTTCCATGATCTGGTAATTCAAACTACTCAGTCCAGTTGGGCTCTGCTTGAAGCTGGCACTGGCAGCCACTTGATAGTCTTTGATCAACGCAGCCGGCCCTGAGGTCTGAGCATTGGCAGTGTAGAAGTAGTGAGTTGGGAGTTGGTGTAGTGTTCTCACCTCTTTGGCAATCGGTATGCCGCCAATAGAGAGTTGATAGTGAGCAGTGTGTGGACCAAGGGCTAGCGCAGAGGCTGAGCTGACTAAAAAGACAAGAAGGAAGCGTGCTATAAGCAAATCACCTCTCCGTCTAACAAGGCCTGGTTGTTGACAAAGCTGAGTCGACCCTGGGCGAAATCGTGAACCACCTGCGGATAGAGTTGGTGCTCTTCCACCAAGACTCGAGCAGCCAGGGTATCGGCATCATCCTCAGGCAGCACTTTAACTTTTCGTTGGGCAATCACCGGGCCGCCGTCCAGTTCGGCAGTGACAAAATGCACGCTGGCACCATGTTCTGTTTCACCGGCTTCAATGGCTCGTTGATGGGTGTGTAAGCCCTGGAATTTAGGCAGTAATGAGGGGTGAATGTTGAGCATTCTGCCGGTGTATTTTTGCGTGAATTCAGCACTTAGGATGCGCATAAAGCCCGCCAGAATGACCAAATCGGCCTGATGTTGGTCGATCACTTGGCTTAATTGTTGGTCGAAAGCTTCTCTGGAATCAAACTCAGTGTGTTCAATCACATGAGTAGGGATATTGGCTTTTTGGGCTCGCTCTAGGCCGTAGGCATCGGCTTTATTGCTAATGACCAGGCAGATCTCCAGATCAATTTTCTGGGCGTTGTCAATCAGGGATTGCAGATTTGAACCGCTACCTGAGATCAGTACCACCCCCTTAATCATAAGACGCTAAATAATCACTTGTTCGCCGCCATTGGCAGCTACGATCTCACCAATACGCCAAGCCTTTTCACCTTGTGCTTGTAATAACGAGATGGCTGCGTCGCACTGGTCTTGTGGCACCACAACCACCATGCCCACACCACAGTTAAAGACGCGATACATCTCATTCATCTCAATGTTGCCACCGGCTTGTAAGAATTGAAAAATCTCCGGCATGGTCCACGAGTCAGCATCCAACTTTGCCGCCAAATCTTCAGGCAAGACTCTTGGAATGTTCTCCAGCAAGCCACCGCCAGTAATGTGCGAAATGGCGTGGACCGAGTGTTGTTCAATCAGCGCCAAAATCGATTTCACATAGATTTTAGTCGGCTCAATCAGTGCATCTAATTGTTCATCAGTTGGCTGTGCCTGCTCTAGCACTTTGCGAATCAAAGAATAACCATTTGAGTGCGGACCTGACGAGCCTAGGGCAATAATTTGATCGCCGGCGCTAACCTTGGTGCCATCAATCACTTTGTCCTTATCAGCAATACCAACACAAAAACCCGCCAGGTCATAGTCTTCGCCCGCGTACATGCCTGGCATCTCAGCGGTTTCACCGCCAATCAGTGCGCAATTCGATTGCTTGCAGCCTTCGCCAATGCCGGAGATCACCGAGGTGGCAATGTCAGTATTGAGCTTACCGGTGGCGTAGTAATCTAAGAAAAATAGCGGCTCAGCACCTTGTACAATCAGATCGTTCACGCACATGGCCACCAGGTCGATACCGATGGTGTCATGTTTGCCCAGCATTTCCGCCACTTTAAGCTTGGTGCCCACACCATCTGTGCCTGAGATTAGTACCGGCTGCTTGTATTTATGAATTGGCAGCTCAAACATCGCACCAAAACCACCCAGACCCGCGAGAACCCCTTCTCTAGCGGTTGACTTGGCAATGGGTTTAATTTGCTCGATCAGATCGTTGCCTTTGGTGATATCAACGCCCGAGTCTTGATAAGTAAGTGATGACATAGGATTTTATAAAAGTATAATCAATGATTTTAGTTACAGCAGTTAAGTCAATTTATGAGCTTATCTAACCTGCCCAACCTGCTTTCAATTTTACGCATTATTTTAACAGTCCCTGTGGTGATGGCTTTATTAAATCACCAATATTCTTTGGCGTTGATTTTGTTTTTTATTGCAGGTATTACCGATGCACTCGATGGTTGGATTGCCAAGCGTTTTTCTTGGCAGACACGCCTAGGCTCAATCCTGGATCCAGCAGCCGATAAACTGCTCTTGGTTAGTAGTTTTATCGCCCTGTATTGGATCGGTTTATTACCGCTTTGGTTGTTGATTTTGGTGTTTCTGCGTGATGTCATGATTGTCTCGGGTACGGTGGGCAGTTTTCTGGGTTCGGACAATCCCAATGAGTTACTCTCGCCTTCTAAGTTATCGAAGTTCAATACTGCTTTGCAAATCTCATTGGTACTGTTCTTGGTGTTGGCGCAACTTTACCCAGGCATGCAGACTTGGAGCACCATGTTTTTCATTGTGGTGGGCACCTCAACGGTGCTGAGTGGTGCGGACTACGTGTGGATTTGGATGGAGCGCGCCATTTCGCAAGAAAAGCGTAATCGATAGTGGACCAAGTTAACCTGCCCTTTGCTCTCAACGACCAACTACTGCTTAGCAATTTGCTGGGCGAGCAAAACCAGGCTGTCCTTAGTCAAATTGAGCAGCATTTATCGGCAGAGGCGTCAGGCATTATGTATGTTGCAGGTGAGCATGCTTCGGGCAAAACCCACTTGCTGCAAGCCAGTGTAATGGCGGCCATGGATCAACATGTATCAGCGCTTTATCTGGATTTAGCGCAGGCATTGCCAGCAGGATTTTTGCACAACCTGGATAACTACGACTGGATTGCCATTGATAATATTGACCTGGCTGATACAGAGCAGCAGCAGGCGCTATTTGATTTGTACAACCGCGTTAAAAACAGCTCAAGAACGCTGATTGTCAGTGCCACGCAGCTACCAGCCCAACTAAGCTTGCTGATAGATCTAAAAACCCGCTTGTCGCAGGCTTTGGTGTTTCAATTAGCAGCACTGGACGATGAGCAAAAACTGCAAGTACTCAATACCAAGCTGGGCCATAAAGGCTTAAGCGTTGAGACCAAGGTCTTAGCCTATTTGCTTAAGCAATATTCTCGGGATTTGTCTGAACTGGTGGAGATGATTGAACAATTGGATAAGCTGTCCTTGCAACAGAAAAAGGCCATCACCATTCCTTTTGTTAAGCAATGGCTTAAGGTTTAACCCTAAACTTAAAGCTGGCGATTTTTGGCATCAGTTGTGAGAAGGGCAGTTGATCGAAGCCGCCATAGTGGCGCTCAATCTCCAGCACCAGTGCGTGAATATTATCAATAGATTCCTGAGACTCGCCTTTAAGCAGGGCCTGCAAGGCCAGTAGGCCGCCCATTTTGATCTTCGATTGCTGTCCAACCGAGAGGTTGTTCTGATCAAAAGTTTTTAAGGCGAATTGACTATTGTGTTTGAGTTGTTCGTATAAGGCCTGACACTGTTGCGCAGCAACTTGATCCTGGCAAGCGCCAAATTCTTTCTCGGCAAAACAATCTTTGGCACTGAGTTGGCAGCTGCAACGACCCGAGAGAATTAGATGAGAAAAGATGCAAGTGTGGTGTGCATTGGCCATAACAACAACGGTTTTGTGCTTATAACAGCATTAACAGACTATAATATAGGCTTTATTTTAGCGCCAAACGATCGATGAATTACCTGCCAATCTTTGTTGATATTAAGCAAAAGCCTTGCCTAGTGGTTGGCGGTGGCGATATTGCGCTGAGAAAAATTAATCTGCTACTCAAGGCGAACGCCTCAGTCACTTGCATCAGTCCTGAGCTGTGTGATGGCGTTGCCCAACTGGCCAAGCAAGGTCGCATTCAAACCCTGGAGCGCGCCTTTAAGGATGACGATGTGACTGAGCAAGTCTTGATTGTCTCTGCCACCGATAATGCTGAGTTGAACCAGCGTGTTTCAACCCTAGCCTCTGCGGCCAACATCCCGGTTAATGTGGTAGATTCGCCGGCCTTGTGCACTTTTGTGATGCCATCAATTGTCGATCGTTCACCGATTGTCATCGCCATCTCATCAGCGGGTAGTGCGCCGGTTTTAGCGCGTTTGATTCGTGCCAAATTAGAAAGCACCATTCCGCATGCTTATGGCAAGCTAGCCTCACTAGCGGGTCGCTTTAGAGCGCAGGTGAAGGCCAAATTTAACAACATCGAAGATCGCCGTTATTTCTGGGAGAAAGCGTTCTCAGGCGTGGTGGCAGAGAAAGTCTTTGCTGGCAAAGAGGCTGAGGCTGAACAAGACCTACAGGCACAATTAGATGGCAGTGTCGACAGCGAAACCGGTGAGGTGTATTTGGTCGGCGGTGGTCCGGGTGATCCGGACCTGCTAACCTTTAAAGCGCTACGCTTGATGCAACAAGCCGATGTGATTTTGTATGATCGCTTGGTGTCCGATGCGGTGATGGAGCTGGTGAGACGTGACGCCGAGTTGATTTATGTGGGTAAGGAACGTGATAATCATGCCGTACCTCAGGGTGACATCAACCAACTATTGGTAGACCTGGCCAAACAAGGCCGACGTGTGTGCCGTCTTAAGGGTGGCGATCCGTTTATCTTTGGCCGTGGTGGCGAAGAGATTGAGACTCTGGCAGAAAATGGCGTGCCATTTCAGGTTGTGCCTGGCATCACCGCAGCCTCAGGCTGTTCAACCTATTCTGGCATTCCACTAACCCATCGCGACTATTCGCAATCTTGTCGTTTTGTCACGGGTCATCTTAAAGATGGTAGCATGAACCTGCCGTGGAACGAGCTGGCGGTTGAGCAGCAAACCATTGTGTTTTATATGGCACTCAAAGGCGCGGCACACTTATCAGAGCAGTTGATGGCGCATGGTATGCGTGGCAATATGCCAGTTGCCCTGGTGGAAAAAGGCACCACGCCAGATCACAAAGTTTGGACCACCACCTTGGCCGAGCTGCCAGAGGTGGTAGCCACCCAACCGATTAAGGCACCAACTTTGATTATTGTTGGTGAGGTGGTGACCTTAAGAGAGAAGCTTAATTGGTACGATAAGGACTAATTCTTCAGACCAGCAGCTTTCAGTACTTTGGCAGCCGGACAGAAGCCGGTGAAAGCCGACTGAAACAGATTAAAGCCCACAAAAAAGGTGAGCCACAGCCAGCTTGGCTCGGCAAATAAATTGGCGTCAGCCAGTAGTAAAGACACCATCACGATAGCGCCAGCCATGGCAGATACTGCGTTTGCAATTGTCATTATCAAACTCCTAAAATAAAACAGTGACAACTCTAACATTATTTATGTATAATTTCAATTCTTTCGCGGGAGTGGTGGAATTGGTAGACACGCTGGATTTAGGTTCCAGTGCTTCACGGCGTGAGAGTTCGAGTCTCTCCTTCCGCACCATCTTTAAGCTATGCAAACACTGATTCAGCACAGTCTAGATACACACATTGCACAGCAAATCTCTGATCAATTCGAAGTTTTAAACAGCCATATTCGTCACCAAGTGGATGAGCTTGACTTGGTTTTATTGCGTCAGCAGCACCAGACTGACTTCAACTATCTACCTAAGATCAATACCGATCAAATCAAATTGTTTGTCAGTGACATGGACTCTACCTTGATTAGCATTGAGTGTATTGATGAGATTGCCGATTTTGCCAATCTAAAACCACAGGTAGCCGACATTACTGAGCGTGCCATGCAAGGCGAGCTGGACTTTAATGCCTCATTGGCCGAGCGTGTTGCCCTACTAAAGGGTTTGGAAATTGGTGTGTTAGATCAAGTATATCAAGACCGCCTAAGCGTTAATCCAGGTGGCCAAGCGTTGATTGATTTTTTAAAATCCAAACAGATTAAAAGCGCCGTGGTCTCTGGCGGCTTTACCTATTTCACCGATCGCTTAGCCAATGATATTGGCTTGGATCATGCACGCGCCAACGTGCTGGATGCTGAGGATGGCCAACTCACCGGCGTGACTCAAGGGGTGGTGATTAACGCCCACGAGAAAGCGCGTTTTGTTAAAGAATTGTGCGAGCAGTATCAGCTTCAGCCAGAACAAGTGATGGTCGCTGGTGATGGCGCTAATGACCTAGAAATGATGGGTGTTGCTGGCATCTCAGTGGCGTATCATGCCAAGCCTAAGGTTGCTGAGTTGGCCGATATTGTGATTGATCACGGCGGTTTGGATAAAATGATAGATTTGTTTGGTTAAAAGACAATGTTGATTGAACTGGGTCATTTCGCGCTAGTCCTCTCCTTGGTGTTTGCACTCTTGCAAGTCTTGGTACCGGCCTTGGGTTTTGCGTTAAACCACCACAATCTTAAACAGTTAACCAAGCCATTGGTTTGGGGTCAGCTATTTTGGATTGCGCTGTCTTTTGCTGTATTGACCTACGCTTTTCTGAGCAATGACTTCTCTCTCAAGTATGTGGCTGACAATTCCAACACACAATTACCGACCATCTTTAAAGTCTCAGCCGTTTGGGGTGCGCACGAAGGCTCATTGATGCTTTGGGCCATGATCCTGACTGCCTGGAGTGTGGCCTTATCACTTATGTCCAAGCGCCTGCCAGATGATGTACTGAACCACATCCTGATGATTTTGGGCTTTGTTAGTGTGGGCTTTTTGTCCTTCTTATTGTTTACCTCCAATCCATTTGAGCGTCTAGAGATTATCCCGCTTGAGGGTAGAGAACTTAATCCACTCTTGCAAGACATTGGTCTGGCGATTCATCCACCGATGTTGTATATGGGCTATGTGGGCTTGGCCGTGCCTTTTGCTTTTGTCTTATCGGCCTTAATTCGTGGTCAATTAGACTCAACCTGGCTGCGCTGGTCACGTCCATGGACCCTGGTGGCCTGGTCGTTTTTAACCTTTGGCATCGTACTGGGTAGCTGGTGGGCTTATTATGAGCTT
The DNA here is from genome assembly GCA_964566765.1 of uncultured Piscirickettsiaceae bacterium. Taxonomy (GTDB): domain Bacteria; phylum Pseudomonadota; class Gammaproteobacteria; order PS1; family Pseudothioglobaceae; genus Thioglobus_B. The sequence goes on along the minus strand of CAZMJI010000005.1, from coordinate 11,249 downwards.
GGCTGGGGTGGCTGGTGGTTCTGGGATCCGGTTGAAAACGCCTCGTTTATGCCGTGGCTGGTGGCCACTGCACTGATCCACTCACTAAGCGTGAGTGAGAAGCGAGCCGCCTTTAAGCATTGGAGTGTGCTACTGGCCATCTCTGGTTTTTCTCTGAGCTTGCTGGGTACGTTTTTGGTACGCTCAGGGGTGCTAACCTCGGTGCACTCGTTTGCCGCTGATCCAGATCGTGGCTTGTTTATTTTGGTGTTTTTAATCATTGTGATTGGTGGTTCATTGGGACTGTATGCGCATCGCGCCAGCAAGTTGCAAAACACCAATACCTTTGCACTGTTCTCTAGAGAGACTGGTTTATTGGTGAACAATATCCTATTGATTGCCGCCATGTTCAGTGTGTTCTTGGGCACCTTGTACCCACTGTTATTGGATGCCCTTAATCTGGGTAAGATCTCTGTGGGTACGCCATATTTTAATGCGGTGTTTGTGCCGATTATGATTCCGGTGGTGTTACTAATGGTGATTGGGCCGTACCTGCGTTGGAAAAAAGACGAGCCATCCAAGTTATTTACCCAGCTCAAGTTAAGTTGGGTTGTGCTGCTACTATTATGGGCGGTGTTGGTACTGTGGCTGGATAATGCTTATGTGGCGTTTGCACTCTTTATCTTTGCCTGGGTATTGCTGCACTCACTACAATTACTGGTGCAGCGCTACCGACAATCAAAGCGCCTGCCACTGTCTTTTCTGGGCATGTTAACTGCGCATATTGGCGTTGGTGTGTTTGTGCTTGGCGCCACGGTTACCACACAATACGGGGTGGAGAAAGACATCAAAATGGATGTAGGTCAAAGCATTGAAATTAACGAGTATCGCTTTGTCTTTAAGGGTGCGCAGAACTTTGCACAGGATAATTATCAAGGCAGTCGCGGCGAGGTTGATGTGTATCAACACGACGCACTGATTGCCAAACTTACGCCAGAGAAACGGCATTATCAATCGGGCATGCCAATGACCGAAGCAGCAATTGATCCTGCACTGAGTCGAGATGTTTATGTTGCCTTGGGTGAGCCGCTAGAAGCAGGCGCTTGGAGTCTGCGTGTGTACTACAAACCCCTGGTACGCTTGATTTGGCTGGGTGGTATTCTGATTTCATTGGGTGCGCTGCTGGCTGCCTTTGACCGACGTTATCATCTCAGGAGGCGCTCATGAGTTTTGTCATTGCTAGCACCCTAATGTTGGCTATGTCGTTAGCCTGGATTGTGTACTTTATTTATCGACCGCTGCAGGACAATCAGTTGGATTTGCAAAGCTCTAATGTGGATTTGGCCAAGCAGCGACTTGCCGAGCTAGAACAAGATTTAACTCAAGGTCTGATTGATCAATCGGTGTTCAATAGCGCCAAAGATGAAGTGTCGCAAACCCTAGCTTTGGAACTCGAGCAGCAACAGATGCTTGAAGACAGGGCGCCGATCAGTTATCCGGTCTTGGCCACGGTTGCTGTATTGTTAATGGGTTTTTCTATTGGCATCTACCAATACTTAGCGCCAGACTTTAGTCCAATGGCCGCTAAGACCAGCGCACCTGCAAATAAACCGGTGTCACTCGAAGAAAGCGTGGTGCTATTGGAGAAAAAAGTTAGCGAGAATCCAAAGGATGTGGCTTCTTACCAGTTATTGGGCTTGAGTTATTTTGAGCTAGGCCAGATGGATAAGTCGTTGGCAGCTTATGACAAAGCTTATCAATTAGAGCCTAACAATCTAAGACTGTTGGTTGAATACGCCTCAACCCTGGTGAGTGCCAACGACAACCAATTTAACAGCCAATCAGCCGGACTGATTAAAAAGGCCTTAGAGATTGATCCCAATGCCCCAGATGCCTTGTATCTGGCCGGTATGTTTGCCATTGGCCTGCAAGACTTCCAGTTGGCAGAGAATTTGTGGAATAAAGCGCTGGGCGTGCTAGAGCCAGGCAGTGGCGATTATCAGATTATTGAATCGATGCTATTGGAGTTGCGCCAGGCGCAAACACAATCGCCAACGGCAGGTTTTCAGGTGGTGGTGGAGATTGCCGAGCCGATTTACCAGGCACGTGCCAATGACTTTATCCTAATCTACGCCAAGTCAACCGCGCAACCAATGCCGATTGCCATTAAGAAAATGAAGCTGGCGGATTTTGAGAAGCAGATTATCTTGAGTGAGCAAGATGTATTAATCCCAGGTACCAGTTTGCTTGAACAAGAGCAGATTACGGTATCGGCGCGCATCAGTCGTAGTGGCTCAGCCACTCGAGAGGCGGATGATATTCAAGTCTCCAGTGCGCCGTTTAAGCCGCAAGAAAACTCATACGTGGTTTTACAGGTAGAATAACACCCATGAAAACAACACTAGAATTGGCCAAAGCGCTGATTAATAAAGACTCGGTCACACCAGAGGATAAAGGCTGCCAAACCTTAATGGGCGATCACTTGAGTGCCTTGGATTTTGAGGTGGAATCGCTGCGTTTTGGCGAGGTGGACAATTTTTGGGCAACTCGTGGCAGTGGCTCACCGGTGTTTGCCTTTGCTGGGCACACGGACGTGGTGCCGGTAGGCGACAGGACGCGTTGGCATACCGATCCCTTTGAGGCCAGTGAAAAGGATGGTGTATTGTATGGTCGTGGCGCAGCTGATATGAAAGGCTCGCTGGCGGCGATGTTAAATGCCACCGAGCGTTTTGTTCGTGATTACCCTGATCATAAGGGTACCATTGGTTATTTGATTACCTCGGATGAAGAGGGGCCAGCGACCGATGGTACGGTTAAGGTGTGCCAGCATTTAAAGGACAAAGGCCAGGTGTTGGATTATTGTCTGGTGGGTGAGCCTTCTTCAAGCAAGGTTTTGGGTGACATGATTAAAAATGGTCGTCGCGGCTCGCTGAATGGCTATTTAACGGTGATTGGCAAACAGGGGCATATTGCCTATCCGCATTTGGCCGAGAACCCAATTCACCTTATCTCAGGCGCGCTTGATGAGTTGGTGAATCATCAGTGGGATCAAGGCAACGCGTATTTCCCAGCCACCAGTTTTCAGGTCTCTAATATCAATTCAGGCACGGGTGCTACCAATGTGATTCCGGCCACCATTGAAGTGGTATTTAACTTCCGCTATTCAACCGAAACCACGCATGAAGCCTTACAACAGGCGGTTGAAGCCATTTTGCACCAACACGGGCTCAAGTACGAGATTCGTTGGGAGCACTCTGGCTATCCATTTGTGACTGAAAAAGGCCAATTGGTGGATGCCTGCGTTGACGCCATTACCCAGGTGAGAGGTATTGAGACTGAACTATCTACCTCGGGCGGTACCTCAGATGGACGTTTTATTGCGCCAATTTTGGATGCGCAAGTGGTTGAGCTGGGTCCACTGAATGCTACCATTCACCAGGTAAATGAATGTGTGGGTATCCAGGATTTGGACGATCTCAGCGATATTTATTACCGCATTCTCAAAAATCTACTGACCTAAGCCGATGCGCTTTGATGTAATCACCTTATTTCCCGAGATGTTTTCCGCCATCAAGGATGAGGGCGTGATTGCGCGTGCCGAGAAGGCTGATTTGTTAAGCATTAACACCTGGCAGTTGCGGGATTTCAGTCGCAACAAATATAAGAATGTGGATGATAAGCCGTATGGCGGCGGACCGGGCATGGTCATGCAGGTTGAGCCTATTCGAGACTGTCTAAAGCAAATCAAACAAGCGAGTACCAACACTCGGGTTGTTTATCTGTCACCACAAGGTGAGCCGCTGACCCATCAATTGGCCAAAGAACTGGCTGAGTTGCCAGCCATCACACTATTGTGTGGTCGTTACGAAGGTGTGGATGAGCGCGTGATTGAGCGCGATGTGGATCAGGAAATCTCTATTGGTGATTACGTACTCAGTGGCGGCGAGTTGGCGGCGATGGTGTTGATTGACAGTGTGTCCAGACAAATCCCTGGCGTGTTGGGCAATGCAGGCTCGCTAAACGATTCCTTTTCTCAAGGAGTTTTAGACTATCCACACTATACGCGACCAGAAGAGGTTGACGGTGATCGCGTACCCGAGGTGTTGCTCAGTGGTCACCAAGCCAAGATTGATGAGTGGCGAGCCGAGAAAGCCTTAGAAAGCACACGCAAAAAACGTCCAGATTTGGATGAAACACTAAAAGATTGATTTTTATTAAGTTTTTTTCTTATATAATGGCGCTTTAAGTTTTGCAAAGGCGCAAAACATCTCAAATCAAGCATTGTCGCTTACAAGTTTCCCATGAAGGGTTTTTATCATCGTCTAAGTTGGTAAACAACTTAGTATTTCGAAGGAGATAGTTATGAAGTTTGTAACGGCAATTTTAAGACCGCACAAATTGGATGACGTCAGAGAGGCACTATCAGCACTTGGCGTTTCCGGCATTACCGTGACCGAAGTCAAAGGTTTCGGTCGTCAAAAAGGGCATACGGAGCTTTACCGTGGTGCTGAATATCAGGTTGATTTTCTACCTAAGATTAAACTAGAAATCGCCATCTCGGCCAGTCAGCTGGATGAGGTGATCGAGGCTATTTCTAGCGTGGCCAATTCTGGCAAAGTAGGTGATGGCAAGATTTTTGTCACCAATCTAGAAAAAGTGGTTCGTATCCGTACCGGTGAGACGAATCAAGACGCGCTTTAAAAATCTTTAAGGAGACAATCATGAAAAAATTACTAGCTTTATTGGCAGTTATGCCAATGGCTGCGTTCGCCGACGGTTTGGACGGCGCTAACACAGCTTGGATTCTAACCTCAACGGCCTTGGTGCTGTTTATGACTCTACCAGGTCTAGCGCTATTCTACGGCGGCTTGGTGCGTTCAAAAAATATCTTATCGGTACTGATGCAATGTTTTGCCATTGCTGGTATTGCTTCTATTTTATGGCTGGTTGCTGGCTATTCAATCGCCTTTAGTGAAGGCGGCGATTACGTCGGTGACTTGTCTAAGTTTATGTTCTCTGGCGTGCTGGAAGGCTCAATGAGTGGCGACATTCCTGAGAGTTTGTTCGCTTTGTTCCAGATGACCTTTGCGATTATTACTCCAGCACTAATTGTGGGTGGTTTTGCCGAACGTATGAAGTTCTCAGCCGTACTGCTATTTAGTGCTATTTGGCTGATTTTGGTTTATGCACCAATTACCCACTGGGTATGGGGTGGCGGCTGGTTAGGTCAAATGGGCCTACTAGACTTTGCTGGTGGTACCGTGGTTCACGTCACTGCAGGTGTGGCAGCCTTGGTTGCTGCGATGATGTTAGGGCCTCGCGATGGTTTTCCAAAAAGACCAATGCCACCACATAACATGACCATGACCATCACCGGTGCGGGCATGCTATGGGTTGGCTGGTTTGGTTTTAACGGCGGCTCGGCTTTAGCAGCCAATGGCGATGCAGCGATGGCGATGTTGGTGACCCACATTTCAGCGGCCACCGGTGCGATGACTTGGATGTTCTATGAATGGGTTAAGTTTGGCAAGCCGACGGCACTAGGTACGGTCACCGGTATGGTGGCTGGCTTGGGTACCATTACCCCAGCTTCGGGCTTTGTCGGTCCAGCAGGTGCTTTGGTGATCGGTTTCTTGGCCGGTGTGGTTTGCTTTAATGCGGTTATCTGGATTAAGCAGAAGCTGAAGATTGATGACTCATTAGACGTTTTCCCAGTGCACGGTGTTGGCGGTATTCTAGGTACGCTACTGGCGGGTATCTTTGCCTCAAGTGAGTTAGGCCTATTCAGCGGCCAAGGTCTGGCTGAAGGCATGACCATTGCCTCACAGTTGGGTGTGCAAGCCACAGGTGTGGTGGCAACCTTTGCCTACACTTGGATTGTGACTTACGTGATTCTAAAACTGGTTGATAAAGTCACTGGTCTACGTGTTGATCACGATGAAGAGCAACAAGGCTTGGACATTGTGTCTCATGAAGAAAAGGGCTATGATTTGTAAGTCAGTCTAAGCTCAAAAAAACCCGCTAAGGACTTTGTTTTTATCGGGTTTTTTTATGCCTAGAAAAACGCTTTCGTATATAATTCCAAGATAGAATTTAGACTTTGTACAAACAAATGCGTATTAATCATCCTCTAACAGGTTCCATGGTGGCTTTGATCACACCGATGCATGAGAATGGCTCGGTTGATTTTGCTGCACTTGAGGCGTTGGTAGAATTTCATATTGAAGCTGGCACCAAAGCCATTATCTCCATGGGTACCACCGGTGAGAGTGCCACCTTAGACCAGCCAGAACACATCGAGGTGATTCGTCGAACCATCCAATTCTCTGGCGGCAGAATCCCCGTGATTGCGGGCACCGGCGCTAACTCAACCTCAGAGGCGATTGAACTCACGAAAGCAGCCAAAGCAGCTGGTGCAGATGCTTGCCTACTGGTTACGCCTTATTACAACAAGCCCACTCAAGAGGGCTTGTATCAGCACTACAAAGCCATTGCTGAGGCAGTTGAGATTGATCAGATTCTCTATAATGTGCCAGGGCGTACGGCGGTGGATATGCTGCCTGAGACCATTGTGCGTCTTAGTTCGGTGAACAATATTATCGGCGTCAAAGATGCCACGGGTGATCTTAAGGTTGCGCAACAGTTGATTGATTCGTGTCCTGACGATTTCCTGCTCTATAGTGGTGATGATGCAACCGCCATCGAGTTTATTTTAATGGGTGGCCATGGTGGCATCTCGGTCAGCGCGAATGTGGTGCCCGCACAATTGGCACAGGCCTATGAAGCGGCATTTAACGAGGATCGTGCACTGGCCGAATCTATCAATGCGCCACTGCAAGATTTGCACAGCCACTTGTTTGTTGAGTCCAATCCAATTCCAGTGAAGTGGGCGATGCATAAAATGGGCAAATGCGACGCGGGTATTCGCTTGCCACTAACGGTCTTGTCTGCTGAGGCGCAGCCAATCTTAGAAAATGATTTAGCTAATTTGGGGGTAATCTAGTATGTTGAAAGTATGGAGTTTGGCGCTTTTGTCACTGTCTCTAACCGGTTGTTTCTCGTTTGGTGATCAGGAAGAAGAAAAAAAGGCTCCTAGCCTAGGTGAACGCGAGATTAACTACTACTCAAATAAAACCGTCACCTCGTTGGAGATTCCGCCGGACTTGACTAAGCCGAATGCACAAAACGCTTTTAAATTAAGCGAATATGTGGATAACGTTCAAGAAGACACGATTAGCTTTTCTGAAAAAGACAAGGTGATTGAAGAAGCCAACAATATTTTAAGAACACCGGCCAGTATTGAGGTTAAGCGCGAAGGCAAACGTCGCTGGTTGTTGGTTGACAAGAAGCCGGAAGACGTTTGGAATCTGTCTAAGAGCTTTTTTAAATCACATGGTTTTGCCATTAAAAAGACCAATAAAAAAATTGGCTTGATCGAAACCGATTTCTTAGAAAATTATCCGGACATTCCAGACCAATCCCTGGGTGTGATTCGTTCCATGTTTAAAAAGGCCTTGGCGGCCCGATACGCACTGCCGATTGTAGACAAGTATCGCATTCGAGTAGAGCCTAGCGATGATGGCCAGCGCTCTGAAGTTTATTTATCTCTGATGTCAATGGAAGAGGTGCTTACCAATGCGGGTCGTGATAATGAAAACACCATTTGGCAGGCTCGTGAAAAGGACGAGGATCTAGAGACGGAGATGTTGTACCGTTTAATGACCTTCTTGGGTAGTGACCATGCTGAGGCCAGAGAAAAGATTCTAGCCGCCAAGGAAGAGCAAAAAACCACCGTGACTTTGGCAAGCGGTGTGGGTGGTTATGCCAAGCTGGTGTTTGCACTCAATCAATACGACACTTGGGACAATGTGGGTTGGGCCTTGGATCAGTTAAATATTGATGTTGAGGACAAGGACGTGAAAGAGGGTAGCTTCTACATTCAAGTGGCCCGAACTGAGGACAAGGGACTTTGGTCGCGTATGTTTGGTGATGATGCCATTCGTCAATCATTCCAGGTTCTGGTTAAGCAGGTTGACAAGCAGACAACCGAGGTTTACTTTAATGACATCTCTGAAGAAAACGAACAAGCAACGATTGACTTTAGTCATGAGTTCCTAGGTGATATTGCCAAGCAGTTCTAAGACGACAGTGACCCTGTCACCCGAGAAAATCGAACACATCATCAACCAAAAGCTATTGGTTGATGAACTTTCAGATGAGGAGCTTGGCGCCTTTTGCGAGGCGGCCAATCTGGCTTATCGTGCCGGTCAACCGCTGATCTCCGATCAGGATTATGACTTTGTCTATCTGGCTGCGCTGAAACAGCGCTTGCCTGAGCATCCACTACTGCAAAGCATTGAGCCAGAAGGCACTGGTTTTTCTGAAGATAAGGTACGCCTACCTGAGGCCATGCTCTCAACCGATAAGGCCTATTCTTGGGAAGAGGTTAGCAAATGGCTAGAGCGCCTGCAAAAAGCTGCTACTGAGATCGGTTTGTCGATTGATGAGATTCTGATTAAGGCCACACCGAAGTTGGACGGCTTTGCCGGTTTCGATGATGGTCAGCGGCTCTATACCAGGGGTGACGGCAAAAAAGGCAGTGACATCAGTCGCGTGTTTGATCGAGGCTTGCAAGTGTTTAATCACAGCGAGCGTGGCCAAGGTCCGGGCGAGATTGTGGTGAAGAAGAGCTATTTTGAGCAACATCTGTCTGAAGATTTTGAATACCCGCGTAATTTCCAAGCCAGCCTAATCAAGGAAAAAGCCCTAGACAATAAGGCCAAAGAGGCGATTGCAGCCGGTGCAGCGCTGTTTGTTCCATTTGCACAATTGCCCACTTGGACAGGTTCTATTGCTGCGTTGACCGAGACATTTGAAGCGATTGTTGAGCAGTCCTTAAGCTCGGTTGATTTTGACGTGGATGGCGTGGTATTTGAGGTGACCAACACCCTTCTAAAAACCCATATGGGCGCCAATCGCAAGTTCCATCGTTGGCAAATTGCCTTTAAAGAAAACAAAGACAAGGCGCAAGTCAGGGTATTGTCAGTCACACCGCAAGTGGGCCGCACTGGTAAGATTACCCCGGTGGCTGAACTGGAGC
>CAZMJI010000005.1:0-2070 GCA_964566765.1 uncultured Piscirickettsiaceae bacterium | reverse complement strand
GTCACACCGCAAGTGGGCCGCACTGGTAAGATTACCCCGGTGGCTGAACTGGAGCCAACACTACTGAGTGGTGCCACCATTCACCGAGCAACTGGCCACCATTATGGCCTGGTTAAGGAGCAAGGACTGGGGTGCGATAGTGTGATTGAATTGACACGCTCAGGCTTGGTGATTCCTAAGATTAACAAGGTCTTAAAACCGGGTTTGGTGGAGATTCCACAGGCCTGTCCAAGCTGCCAAACACCATTGGTTTGGGAGTCTGACTTTTTAATTTGCCCCAACCATCAGCAGTGCCCAGCGCAAGTGATTGGCAGAATGGAGCACTTCTTTAAGGTGTTGGCCAATAATGATGGATTTGGCATTGCCACCATTGAGAAGCTTTACGAACATGGTATTCGACAGGTGTCAGAGGTTTACCAACTAAGCCACCAACAATTAACAGCCATGGGCTTTGGCGATAAAACCAGTGAAAATCTGATTGCCCAGCGTCATCGTTCCCTTGGTGAGCAGATTGAGGATTGGCGTTTTTTGGCCGCATTTGGTGTTAATCGTCTGGGGCAGGGCAATTGTGAGAACTTATTAAAAGCCTATCCTTTGACGAAGGTTTTCGAGCTAACTGAAGCGCAAATTGCAGCCATTGATGGTTTTGCTGAGCTTACAGCACAGGCGATTGTTAAGGGGTTGTCCAACATTAGGCACGAATTCGAATCCCTGTTCCAGCAAGGATTTAGTTTGGAGCGTACCAAGTTAGCTGGCGAAGTGGCGGCATTTTCTCATCCATTGGCCGGCAAGAAAGTGGTATTTACCGGCAAGATGCAGTCTTCTAGGGAATTGATGAAAAAACACGCCAAGTCAATGGGTGTTGAAGTGGCAGCCAGTGTCAGTAAAAACACCGATTATTTGGTGATTGGTGAGAACGTGGGTGAGAAGAAGTTGGCCAGTGCCAAAGCCAATCAAGTAGAGATTCTAACTGAGGCGCAATACCAACAAATGATTGAAACCTGAGCGCTTCTTACTTATAATAGAAAACGGTTTGCTGCCCAAGAGGGTTGGCGGACAGGGTAGGGAGGCCCGAGTATTGACACCCAATGGTGCAAGACTCGGGCCTTTTTGTTATTCAATGGGACTGCAGGATGCAAATTTCAGAGTTAATTGTTGAACAAAAAGATTTTCTAACCGACCAATTGGGTGAGGGTCTATTGGAGTTTTCTCGTGAATGTGACGAGTGTTTAGACAGTTGTGCCAGTACAGACAAGTTGGATCAACTGCTGTTTTCCTATGTGCAGAATCATTCTTATGTGAATCTGGCTTATGTGTTGGATGCCTCGGGCGTTCAGTTAAGCTCTAACATCTATAATGATAAGATTGCACCTGGCTACCAAGGTCAAGACCTATCCAGTCGACCGTTTATTAATACCATTGATAACGATCATCCGATCTATATTTCGGACGCTTACATTTCCACCGCGACGCTGAAACCCTGTGTGAGTGTAGCCCACACCATCTGCCACAACAAGGAAACCATTGCCATCTTGGTGTTTGATCTAGATCTGGAAAAACTGCCACTGCCTAAACAGGACTTGGATCTTGAGGACTGGCGTCAGATTAAGGGCGATCCGGAGATTCGCTCCAATTTGTTTAATCAACATCGGGTGGATTCGGCCATGGATCAGGCGGTTGATACCGTGCATACCATTGCCACCGAGCTGTTGTGCGAGCTCGGGGTATTTCACTTAAAACTACACTATGCCTCTTCTAGAGCAACCATTTGGACCCATGAGAATCCGTATAGCTATCATGTTCATGTGTTGGATGAGATTACCAGTCCAAACATTTTCTTGCTCTATCCCAAAAAGCCTTATCCGGCTGATGCCAAGGTCACCCCTGAGCAGGTGGTTGAGGTGTTTGAGAAATTTAAATACATGCGTTTTATGGATGAGAATTTGTATCTAAAAACCGGCAGTCTAAACATTATGAATGCCACCATTGGCCTGAGTTTTTCCTGTGATGGCAATCACTATATCTCGGTTGAAGACTTCCTGGAAAACTTTGATGATAAGTACGGTTAAT
>CAZMJI010000004.1:0-36318 GCA_964566765.1 uncultured Piscirickettsiaceae bacterium | reverse complement strand
CTCACTTTGAGGGTGATGATACACTGATCGGTCAAATCGTTAGCATTAAGATTACCGATGCCCATGCCAACTCCTTGGTTGGCGAACTGCAAGACTAAGGCTTATAGGTCACAAACGGCAGTGAGGTGCGATACCTACCCTGCTCGCTTTGCACCTCTACATGCGCCAACCAATGCATTTTTGACAAGGTACATAAAGACAAAAAACCCCTGCCTATAAACACCTGATCATCCTCTTGCGCATACAGACGATAGGCTGGCAGATGATGGTCAATCTCAATACCTTCAAAGCTAATACTCACCGCAGAGGCCTTAAAGCCTTGAGTGCTCACCCTCAGCTGCAAAGGTGTGACTTGTGGAATACCGCTTGGGGTGATGTCCACCGCAATCGAGCGATTGGCATCTAGGGCTATTTGACAACTGGACTGAGCAATTTGACAATGCTCAGCAGACAGTTGCTGCACGACTTTTGTCTGCGATAGCCATTGATAATAACCCACACCAGAGAGTAAAACCAATAGTGGTGCCAGGATTAAGAAAACAAGCTTAATGCGATTCATCGGTTAATAATACAGTCAAATCATCAACCACTTTGACTGGCGAGTGCGGTGCTGGAAAATCTGCCACAATGCGAGCCTCAGGGCTAATTAAGTAAATAGAAGCCGTGTGATTAATCAGATACTGCTCCACACCTGCTGGCAGTACCTCATTAGGCTTTAAGGTAATTGGCTTATTATCCTGATAAAACACCCGCTCATAATAAGCACCAAAGGGCTTAATAAGCTGGTCAATTTGCGCTTTACTGCCACTGACACCAACAAAGTCTTTGTCGAAATGAGTGACAAAGGTTTTGAGTAGCTCTGGCGTATCACGCTGAGGATCAAAGGTGATAAAAAAGATCTTCGGCAGCGTTAGCCCTCGGTCTTTTAACAGCATCTTAATACTGGCCATATCCATCAGACCCGTTGGGCAAACATCGGGGCAATGGGTATAGCCAAAAAACACCAAACTCCAATGATTACTCAGTCGGTCTTTGTTGAATACCTGCCCATGATGATCCAACAACTCAAATGCCGGCAAGCTCTGTCCTGTGCTGGAGAGGATGCGTGAGACCTTGAGCTGTGGCTCTAGACTTAAATAATCAACCTTATTGCCGCTTAGCAACACCCAAAGCGCTACCAAGGCCAGCAATAAAATAAAGCTAAGACGTTTTAACATTAGTGCCCGGGTTTGTGGTGCATCATCTTGCCTTTTTTAACTTTGGCAGTAATCATTTTTGTCACATTGTTATCAAAATTCAGCTGCATGCTGACCAGCTCTCCCTCTCCAGGGACAGTACTCGGACCAATCAGCATCACATGCCAAGAACCTGGCTTAAGAGTCAAAGAGCCTTGGGCTGGAATGGGTATAAAGTCCTGCTTGAGCATCTTCATCATATTGTTCACCTGTTGCGTGCGGTGCAATTCAACGCGATCATAACCAGAATCAACGCTCGCATTCATGAGTCTAACTGGCTGGTTGGTGTGATTGCGGATGGTCATAAACACACCTAATGCTGGCGCATTGGCTGGTGCAGATCTAACCCAAGGGTCTACAATACTGAGTGACAAGTGCGTGTCTTGCTGATTAAATGCATGACTGTCTGCATTCGACACCTGGAGAACTGACAATCCAAATGCGATCATCAATAGCAATCGTTGAGTCTTTTTCACTGTGACCTCCTGTTGTTAATCATAACCAAAATTCCTATTTTAACAAGAAAGCAAAACAACCCTTTTTCAATAGTTTGATAAAATATCGCAATGAAACTAAGCCTGGACACTAATAGCACTGAAGAATTGGCCAATCTTTGTGGTTCGCTAGATCGACACCTAGAGATCATTAGCAAAAGCCTGGATGTTGAGATCGTTAATCGTGGTCACGACTTTAGTATTACCGGTGCCAATCAACAACGCGCTGCCAATCTGCTCACCGAACTTGCTGAGCTGGCCAAACGCCAGCGCCTGGATGTGGTTGATGTTGAGATGGCACTTAATCAAGAGCAGCGCGCCAACCCAACCTATCCAAGCGTGGACATTAAAACCAAGAAAAAAATCATCCATGTGCGCTCGGAAAACCAACAACGCTACGTCAACGCCATCTTTGAAAAAGACCTGACGTTTGGTATTGGCCCCGCGGGTACCGGTAAGACTTATCTGGCGGTTGCCAGAGCAGTAGAGGCCTTAGAGCGCTCAGACGTGCGCCGCATTGTCCTGGTTCGACCCGCGGTTGAAGCCGGTGAAAAACTGGGTTTTTTACCCGGTGATCTAACCGAAAAAGTCGATCCGTATCTGCGCCCTATCTACGATGCACTATACGAGATGATGGGCTTTGAGCGCGTTACCAAACTGCTGGATAAAAACATCATTGAAGTGGCGCCACTGGCGTTTATGCGTGGCCGCACCTTAAACGAATCTTTTGTGATTCTGGATGAGGCGCAAAATACCACGGTTGAACAAATGAAAATGTTTTTAACACGCTTGGGTTTTGGCTCGAAAATGGTGGTGACTGGCGATGTCACGCAAATCGATCTAGCCCGCGCTGAGCAATCCGGCCTACTCAATGCCATGCGGGTATTAGAGGATGAAAGAGCTATTGAATTTTGCCACTTTGAATCCAAGGATGTGGTGCGCCACAAGTTGGTGCAACGCATTGTGCTGGCCTACGAAAACCAATAACCCGCATGTCAGCCAAGCAAACAAGCAAAGTCATTGTTGGCCTCTCAGGCGGGGTTGACTCCTCAGTCGCCGCCCTGCTGTTGATTCAGCAAGGCTATCAAGTCGAAGGCTTGTTTATGAAAAACTGGGATGAGGACGATGTTGGTGGCGTTTGCTCAGCAGAACAAGACCTCTCTGATGCACAAAAGGTGGCCGACAAACTGGGCATTAAGCTGCATTCTATTAACTTTTCCAGTGAGTATTGGGACGATGTATTCGCCCACTTTCTCCAAGAACATAAAAAAGGTCGCACACCCAATCCAGATGTATTGTGCAATCAAAAGATCAAGTTTAAGGTGTTTTTGGATTATGCGCTTTCCTTGGGAGCTGATAAGATTGCTACCGGTCACTATGCCCAGGTACTTGAAACCGATGAGGCTTATCTGCTCAAAGCCGGGGTTGATCAAAACAAGGATCAGAGTTATTTCCTACATCTGCTGAATCAAAAGCAACTCTCTAAAAGCCTGTTTCCGCTGGGTGCCATCGAAAAAAGCGAGGTACGAAGAATCGCCGCAGAGAATGGCTTTGTCACTGCTGACAAGAAAGATTCCACCGGTATTTGTTTTATTGGCGAGCGTAATTTTGCCGAGTTTTTGCAAACCTACCTACCCAAACAAGCGGGCAACATGGTGGACAAAGCGGGTCACGTCATCAAACAACATCAAGGCTTAGCGTTCTATACCATTGGTCAGCGCAAGGGTTTAGAGATTGGTGGTGGTTTTGGCCACTCCGGCGAGCCTTGGTTTGTGGCTGATAAGCGTGTTGACAGCAATGAGCTGGTGGTGGTTCAAGGCGATGACGAATTGCTGTATCACAATCTACTAAGCGCCTCTCATATGCACTTTATTGGCAAGTCCTACGAAGCACCAGTTCAATTAACAGCCAAGATTCGCTACCGTCAGCGCTCACAACAATGCAGCATTTTGTCTATGGATAATGCGGGCAACATCGTAGTAAAATTTGACGAAAAACAACGCGCCATTACCCCGGGACAATCGGTGGTTTTCTACGATGGCGACATCTGTGTGGGTGGCGCGGTTATTGAGACAAGAGATAATGAGTAATCTTAAAAATCGAACCTTAGCATTGGCTGGTATTTTTCAAACCACCACCTTGGTGGATCAACTGGCTGTCACTGGCACTTGTGATGCTCGTAGCAACGAGGTGAGCCTGCAGGCCTTGGTTAATACCAGCTCACAAGTTGACGACGTGTTTAAAGCTGATCAAGACCTACAGGTTGGACTCTCCAGCTTAAGGGGTGCACTGGGTCGCAAAACCAAGCGCATGCAAAACATTGTGTTTTATTCATTGGCGCTGATCAGTTTGGAAAAAAAGCTGATGAAAAACCCTGGCTTGGTTGATGCGCTCTCCAACGAAATGACGCATATTCGTCAACAAGATTTCTTCGACATTTCACATTCTCAATCGATTGCTCGTTTGGGCGAGTTATACAAGGATACCTTGGGTGGTCTAACCCCTAAGATTATGGTCAGCGGTGAACAGCTTTATCTGTCTAATGAGCGTACCGCCAACCACATTCGTGCACTACTACTGGCCGGCATTCGAGCGGTCTCTTTATGGAAGTCTCAGGGTGGTAAAACCTGGCATTTGATCTTTAACAAGAAAAAGACATTAAATTTTGTCAATTCTATGGACTTTTAGTAATTAAGACTTTATAATAGTTCGTTTTTACTCTACTTAATTTAGATTTAGATTATGGCTAATTCAGCAGGCTCTAGAAAACGCGCAAGACAAGCAATCCAGCGCAACAAGCACAACGCACAAATTCGCGCTAAAGTTCGCACTTTCATCAAGAAAGTGACTTACGCCATTCAAGATGGTGACAAGGAAGCGGCAACAGGTGGTTTTGCAACAATGCAAAAAGTGGTTGATCAAGCAGTATCTAAAGGTCTAATGCACAAGAATCAAGCGGCTCGTAAAAAGTCGCGTCTTAGTGCACAAATTAAAGCACTTTAAAAAACAAACGCAAATCTCCATTTTGTGCGGAAAAACCCTCGTTAGAGGGTTTTTTTGTGTCTAGTGTTTTGTCTCAATCCGAGATTGGTTTATACTTATTCTTTGACTTAATACAAGGCAACAAGGGAGATGAGCATAGACGACGCCGATAAGGCGCTTTTTCGCGATACCGTGGCACGCAATGCGCCGCTTGATAAGGACGCTCAGCAGTTGGGTGCCAACAGCAAGCAGTTTGACAAGTTTGGCGCTTATAGTTACGTTAGTGAGGCCTATTTGTCAGGCTCAGATGAGATTTGCGAAAATCCAGGCAACATCTCCCCCAAGCTGATCAAGAAAATGCAACGTGGCGATATCGACAGCGCGCCCTCAATTGACCTGCATGGCAACACCTTGGAGCAGGCTTGTACTGCCTTGTCAGACTTTATTTATCATCATCAAAATGCAGGCTTTGTGCAGATTATTCATGGCAAGGGTTACAATAGTGCCAACAATCTAAGCATTTTAAAAACCCAGGCGGTGAGCTTTTTAAAGCAGCATCCTCAAGTATTGGCGTTTTGCTCTTGCCCACCTAAGGACGGTGGCACAGGTGCGTTATTCGTACGACTCAAATCATGATGTTCCACGAAGATGAAATCTATGGCGTTAGTCAGTTTCTATCCCTATGCAACAAAACCATTGGTGCGCAGATCCCACCCTGCTGGCTACAAGGTGAGATCTCAAACTTAGTTCGGGCCAAATCTGGACATATTTACTTCTCTCTAAAAGATGCCCAATCGCAAGTGCGCTGTGCCCTATTTCGTCTCAATCAACGCGGCTTAAAGTTTGCACCAGAAGACGGCATGGAAGTACTGGTAAACGCCGCTCCAACCCTGTACGAATCCCGGGGTGATTTTCAGATTATCATTCGTCATCTAGAGCCAGTTGGCACAGGCAACCTGCAGCTGGCGTTTGACCAACTCAAAGAAAAACTGAGCAAAGAAGGTTTATTCGACCCCAGTCATAAAAAGCCTCTGCCCAGCGTGGTACGCACCATTGGCGTGGTGTCATCCAGCATTGGCGCGGTGATTCAAGACATTATTCAAGTCTTGGCCAAGCGTTATCCGTTTGCTGATATTTTGCTGTTTGACTCACCGGTACAGGGTGAGGTGAGCGAGCAGCTGGCTCGCGCCTTAGTGGCGGCGGATCAATCAAGGCGTTGTGATGTGATTATTCTGGCCAGAGGTGGTGGTTCACTCGAAGACCTTTGGGCTTTTAACGAAGAAGCCTTGGCACGCACCATCTTCGAGGTGAACACACCGGTGATTAGTGCTGTCGGCCACGAAACCGATACCACCATTGCAGATTTTGTTGCCGATCTGCGCGCCCCCACACCCAGTGCGGCGGCGGCCATGGCCACACCCGATCGCTTAGCCCTGCTGACGCAGATTGAGCAATACGCTAGGCGTATTAACAAAGCCCTGCAACAACAGCTAACACAACAACAAACACAGCTGAATCAGCTGCGCATGCAACTGAGTTCTCCCGAGCACCAACTCAATACCTTGGCGCAACGCCTAGACAGACTGAACATGGCCCTAGGTCATCAAATACACGCCACCCTTGGTCAGCGTCAGCGCCAACTGGATGGGCTGTCGTCAACGCTTAAGCAACTTTCTCCAAGTAGTCAGATCAATGCCCAACAGCTCCGACTGTCACACACGCAATCGGCATTAACTCATCAACTGCGGCACACACTCAACCAACAGCAGCAAAAACTGCACGGCCTAACGCAACAACTCAAACGTGGCATTAAGACCCAATTAAATGAGCAGAAAAGTCAAATGCGTGAGTGCATGAGTGCGCTTCATCATCTTTCGCCACTCAACACACTCTCAAGAGGTTATAGTATTACCACTGATGGTGAAAATCGGGTGTTGCACTCGGTTAAAACCCTAAAACCCAAACAACAGATTATCTCCAGAATAAGCGATGGTGTTATCTACTCTCAGATTGACAAAATTGAAAAAAATTAGCCTACTGCTGGCCCTACTACCCAGTCTGGTGCTGGCCAATCTAAGCCTTGTTAATACGCCTGTGCCCGGCGGTGTTGCGGTGGTGGAATTCAACACCAATCATGCCGAGCCTAAAGCCACTTATGGTGAGATCCCGGTATATGTGCAAAAACTCACCGGTGGCCGCTATCAAGCACTCATTGGCATTCCACTGATGGCCAAACCTGGCACCAAGTATCTCAACGTGCAAGATTTTTCCAAGCGCAAGGTTTACTTTGAAGTGCTGCCACAGCAATACGAAGAGCAACACATCACCCTAAGTGGCAGTAAAAAGAAATATGTTGAACCCGATCCTGATCACATCAAGCGCATCACTGGTGAGCGACAAACCTTAGGCAAGGCCCGCACCACCTACTCTAACAAAACACTAAGCTCGGGTAAATTTAAGCGCCCTGTTAAGGGTATCACCACTGGCTCTTTTGGACTCAAGCGCTTTTATAATGGCCAGCCAAGACGCGCTCATACTGGGGTGGACTACGCTGCCAAGCTAGGCACGCCTGTACAAGCACCCGCCTCAGGCCAAGTAATCCTCACCGGTGAATTTTTCTTTAATGGCAAAACCGTCTTTATTGACCATGGTATGGGCTTGATCAGTGTATATATTCACCTGGATAAAATCTTGGTCGAACAGGGGCAGATGCTCAAGCAAGGCGATGTGATTGGGCATATTGGACAAACCGGTCGTGCCACTGGGCCGCATCTACATTGGGGCATCTACCTCAATCAAACAGCGGTCAATCCCAACTTATTTTTAGGAGAATAAATGCAATCCGATGTCTCTATTATTAAACACTTGGGCGCGATTCTATACGACAGTTTTTTGGTGCTGTCTCTGGTTTTTGTCGCCAACTTAATCTTGGTGCCAGTACTGGGCGAGGCCTCGGGTTCTACACTATTTTTCACTGTGACATTGCCCATTACCTATGCGTATTTTTCCTGGTCTTGGATCAAGGGTGGTCAAACCCTGGGCATGAAAGCTTGGAAGTTTCACTTGCAAACACTCAGCGGCGACAAACTCTCACATAAGCATGCTTTACTGCGATTTTTCACAGCTTTTCTGGTGCTCGTTATTCCCGGTATCCTGTACAAAATCATCGACCCAAACAACTTGTCTTTGCAAGACAAAGTCAGTCAAACAATATTGTTAAAAAATTGATCTGGGTCAAGATTGACCTCTCAATACCTATGCTATAATACGGTCATTCTTAAACAACCAAATGGGAGATAACCATGTCAAATGTTGATAACAGCGGCGTTAAAGGCAACATCTTAATGCTTTCTACCTTAGTAGTTACTTTGGTGGTTCCTTTACTATGGGTTCTACTGTCTTATGACGGGATTGCACTAATCTCTGGCACAGCTGTTTATGTGGCTGCATTTGCTGTTATTGCCTCAGTGCTTTACGTTGTCGGCGGCGGTCTTTGGATGTTCGTTCAAGACAAGAAAGACGGCGAGCAACTAAGCGACGGTTAATACCCCAGCACTGACGTGCTAAACACTTTAGTCAAAAAGCCAAGCGTTCTGTTTGGCTTTTTTTATCGCCATTGGATTACCCTGGTGTTGCTACTGGCAATAAGCACACTGGCTTACCAGAGCTTTTTTATTAACCATTTTCCAAGCTCCATTCAAGACGAAGTACATCGACTGCAAAACAAACAGCAGCAAAATGCACAGATCATCGAACACAATCAACAACTAGAGGCTGAATTAGCCAAATTAGGGCAAACTAACATGGAGCTGGTGGAATCCACCGCCAGATACAAATTCGGACTAATTAAAGAAGGAGAATTGTTTTATCGCATCTCCACCCCAACACCCAGCCAAGAGCAAACACCAGCACACTAGCTTGGTATAATGGCGCTATTTAGGAGAATCTTGGGGTAGCTTTGTCAACAACCAGCAAGCGTTATTTGGTGATTCCAGCCAGCGGTATTGGCACGCGCATGGGCGCAGACAAACCCAAACAATACCTCACGCTTAACAACGGTCTAAGCATCCTAGACCAAACCCTAACTACGTTACTAGAGATGGATGAGATTGATGGCTGCGTGATTGCCATTAGCAGCCAAGACCAATACTTTCAGTATTCCACGCTCGTTAACCACCCCAAGATTCTTAAGGTGGTAGCAGGCGGCAAGGAGCGCTTTCATTCGGTGATTAATGCCTTAGAAGGTTTAAAGGCATATGCCGGTCGTGAAGATTGGGTATTGGTGCATGATGCCGCCAGGCCTTGTGTTGACCCTAAGGATGTAAAAAAACTCATTAACACCTTAAAAAACCATGCTGTTGGCGGCATTCTGGCCATACCCGCAGTTGATACCATCAAGCAGGTCAATGGTAATCAGATCGAGAAAACCCTAGATCGCAGCCAACTGTGGCAGGCACAAACCCCACAGATGTATCGCTTTGGCCTGTTGCTAGAGGCGCTAAACCAAGCCTTAGCAGCACAAATTACCATTACCGATGAAGCAGGCAGTATCGAACACTTAGGACTTGAATCTTTGGTGGTAGAATCCAGTAAAAAGAACTTAAAAATTACCACGACTGAAGATTTGGCATTGGCCAATTTTTACCTGGCAGAGGCAGAGAAATGAAGATTAAAACCGGACTCGGACAAGATTCACATGCATTTGAAGACTCAGACAAGGCACTGATCTTAGGTGGTGTTAGCTTTGATCATGCGCAAGGCTTGCGCGGCAATAGCGATGCCGATGTGGTCCTACATGCGCTCACCAATGCCATCTCTTCGATTAGCGGTCGCAACATTCTGGGCAAAGTGGCTGACGACTTGTGCCAATCCGGGGTAACGGACAGTCGGGAGTACTTAAAGCTGGCCTTAGCAGACTTACACCCAGGGCGCATTGAGCACGTGGCTATCTCGATTGAGTGCCTTATCCCTAAGATTTCGCCACAAGTAGACGCTATGAAAGCCTCTATTGCGCAATTGCTTAGCATTCAACCCAGTGATGTCGGCATTACCGCCACCACTGGAGAAGGGTTGACTGCCTTTGGCCAGGGCAAGGGCATTCAGGCATTGGTGATCATCACGGTGGTCTATGAATAGCCTTAGATCGATTAGCAACGCACGCGTCAAGCATCTGCACTTTGTCGGTATCGGTGGCTCAGGCATGAGTGGTATTGCCGAAGTACTGCACAATCTAGACTACGTGGTGAGCGGCTCTGATATCACCCCCAGTAAGACCACCGATCGCCTGCAGAATCTGGGTATTGCCATCGAATTTGGACATCGAGGCAGCAATGTATCAGACGCCCAAGCTGTGGTCATCTCCAGTGCGATTAAAGCCAACAATCCAGAGGTTAAATACGCCAAAAAACATCACATTCCGGTGGTGCCACGCGCAGAGATGCTCAGTGAGCTAATGCGTTTTCGCTATGGTATTGCTGTGGCCGGCACCCATGGAAAAACCACCACCACCAGTCTGATTGCTCATATTTTAAGCTCGGCTGAATTGGATCCAACCTATATTATTGGCGGTATTCTAAATTCCTCAGGCATTGGCGCCAAGCTGGGTGAAAGCGACTACCTGATTGCCGAAGCCGATGAATCTGATGCCTCGTTCTTACACTTGCAACCCATGCTTAGTGTGATCACCAACATTGATCAGGATCATATGTCGACCTATGACGATGATGTGGAAAAACTCAAAGCCGCCTTTGTGAATTTTGCTGCCAACCTACCTTTTTATGGCTGTTGCGTGGCCTGCTTAGAAGACGACAACCTAAGGCAAATCCTCGAGCAAATCCACCGACCGATTACCACCTATGGCTTTAGTGATGAGGCGGATATTTACGCCACCAACATCCAGCAAGAAGGCCGGCAAATGCACTTTGAGGTGGTGAGTCACAAATATGCTCAGCAGTTCCCTGTGACCCTGAATTTAATTGGCAGGCACAACATTCTCAATACCTTGGCAGCCATTGGTATCTGCTTAGAGCTGGAGGTTGATGCCGGCATTATCCAGGCCTCGCTCAGTGATTTCCACGGGGTGGCCAGACGACTGGATTACCATGGTCAAGTCACATTAGAGGGTAACAACCTAACGCTATTTGACGACTATGGTCACCATCCTAATGAAATTTTGGCGGTGATTGAATCACTCAGACAAAGCTATCCAGAACAAAGTCTCAGCGTGGTATTTCAACCACATCGCTACTCTCGAACTCGCGATCTGTTTGATGACTTCGCACAGGTATTGTCTCAGGTTGACGAGCTGGTATTGCTCGATGTCTATGCAGCCAGCGAAAAACCCATTGCCCGAATCAACACACGCACCTTGGCTGAGGCCATTCGCAAACGCTCCAAGGTGGACCCAGTGGTAGTGAAAGATGTGGAGGCGGCACTGGAAGTCTTGCCGCGTATTGGCGAGGACCAGGGGATTCTACTGACGCTAGGCGCGGGTGATATTCACTCTCTGGTGCCACTGATTAAAGCACAATTTCCACATGTTAGTTGAGAATGTCCCTTTATCCAAACACACCTCTCTGCGTACTGGCGGTATGGCCAAATGGTTATACACACCCGAGAGTCAAGCACAACTCAGCGACTTTTTAGCCAGCAACCAACAGCCAATCGCACTCTTGGGTCTGGGTAGCAACTTCTTATTGCGAGACCAGGGTTTTGACGGCGTACTGATTAAATTATCCAATCTTAACCAATTGTCACTCACACAACCCAGCGTCCAAGCACAAGCCGGCGTTACACTGGCCAAACTCTCGCGCTTTGTGCAAGACAGCGGGCAATATGGCGCTGAGTTTTTAGCCGCCATTCCGGGCAATGTGGGTGGCGCCTTAGCCATGAATGCCGGCTGCTTTGGCTCAGAGATTTGGGACTTTGTGACGCAAGTTCACACCATGGACCATCAAGGGCAGCTGCACCAGCGTCAAGCGGATGATTTTTCTATTGGCTATCGCCAAGTGCGGCCCAAATTTGCCGACGAGTTTTTTATCTCAGCCAGCTTTGACTTCTCCAAGGCGCCAGAGAACCAACAAGTCAAAACCCTACTAAAGCAACGTCAGAACACACAACCTATGGGGCTGCCTAGCTGCGGCAGTGTGTTTAAAAATCCACCAGGCCATTATGCTGCTCAACTGATTGAGGCAGCTGGACTCAAAGGATTCTGCCTGGGTGGTGCCTGCGTCTCAGACAAGCATGCCAATTTTATTATTAACCAGAACCAAGCCTCTGCCACTGAGATTGAAAAGCTGATTAAACACATCCAACAAGTCGTAAAATCAAACTCTAACATTGACTTAGAAACCGAGGTGCAAATTCTATGATTGCAGTATTGCTAGGTGGCAATTCAGCCGAGCGCGATGTCTCGCTCAATAGTGGTGAGGCGGTTTATCAAGCACTGCAAGAGGCGGGTGTTGAATGTTTTAAATTTGACTGGCAAGGTGACAATCTGGATCAACTTTGGGCGCGCTCATTTGACAAGGCCTTTATTGTCTTACATGGACGTGGCGGTGAAGATGGCTATATCCAGGGCGAGTTGGAAAAACGCGGCATTGCCTACACAGGCTCCAATGCCAAAGCCTCAAAAATTGGCATGGACAAGGCCCAAACCAAAGCGCTTTGGCGCACGCATCAATTACCGCTGGCACCGTCAGTGGTAGCCAGCAAGGGTCAAGAATTGCCAGCGGTTGAATTTGACCTGCCTTGGGCAGTCAAACCCACCTTAGAGGGTTCTAGCATCGGCATTAGCAAGGTTAACCATGTGGATGAATTAGACGCAGCACTGGCGTTGGCCTGGGGTTATGACGATCAGGTGCTGATTGAACAATGGATTGACGGTGGCGAATACACTGTGAGTCTGTTAAATGCTCAAGCCTTGCCTGCCATTCATATTGTCACCGATGCAGAGTTTTACAACTTTGAATCCAAATACTTATCAGACGATACCCGCTATCTTTGCCCTGCTGGTCTAGCGCCAGCGCTAGAAGAACAGCTGCAAACCTTAGCCCTGCAGGCATTTGAAGCTTTAGGTTGTGAGGGCTGGGGGCGTGTGGACTTTATTCTAGATAAAGCTCAAAACCCTTACCTGCTCGAGGTCAATACCGTACCGGGCATGACCTCACACTCCTTGGTACCAATGGCTGCCAAAGCCACGGGTATTAGCTTTGAACAATTGGTGCTTGACATTCTCAATGCCTAAGAAGTTTCGACTGTCCAAAACCCCCAGAAACCGACGCAAAAAAACGCCTTGGCAGATAATCAAACCCGTCTTGCAAGTGCTGGGCGTAAGCGCTTTTCTGTCAGCTGCCGCCTGGCAACTTTATCACCTGGATATCAATCGCTTAACCCAGGTTGATATCGACTGGGCAATTGACAATGAAGTACTCAACCCCAAGTCTAAGCTTGAGGCGATTGTCAAACCACTTAGCATCAATAGCTATACGCTAGAGCTTAACCACATTAAACAAGCCCTAGAGCAGCTGCCTTGGGTGGCCAAGGCCAGTGTTAAACGTGGTTTCTTTGATCGTGTTCACATTGATATCAAAACCCAAGAAGTACAGATGCGCTGGCGCAATATTCGTTGCCAAGCCGATACCACACTGAGTCAATGCCGAGGACTGATCTCTACCCATGGCGAGCTGTTTATGCCTGAAGTATTGCCCGAGTTGGATAAGCCACTGATTGTTAGTAGCAGTCAGCGCGAGCACGTCATGCAAGCCTTTTTGGACTTTCAACACTATCAAACACTGCTCAAACCGATGGTGCTAACAACACTGACTCAAGGCAATGTTGATACCCTGGTTGTCCACCCTAAAACCACCGTTGTGCTAGGACAGCAACAACAAGATGAGCGACTAAAACGCTTTAAGGCTGCCTATCCCAAACTGGCCAAAAGAACCGCCAAGGTGAAAACTGCCACCTTTGACATGCGCTACCCCAAAGGCTTTAGCGTGGATTATGACTTCTGAACCAATAGTTGATAGCACAAGGCTAGGTTAATCAGCGTCCAGTAAAACACCAAAACTCTAACAATCCACTCCAGTACGTTTGGCAGACCTAGTAGATCAAATACAGTGGCAAACAAGAGTCCTACCAAGGCTGGTAGAACCGCTTGCAAGAAAAATAAATTAAACTGCACCGGGAACGACAAGCCCCACTTATATTGTGACGGTCGATCCAGGGCAATATTTACAAAGTTTAGGGTGATGGGAATAATCAAGAAATACACAACCAACTGAATCAAAGGCATACCGGTCAGCATCACTGGCAAGGTGGTGGCAGCGCCGACCACAATGCTCAAACCCAAAAAGCGCAAAAATTGCTTGATGCCAATCAGTGGCATCCAGCCCAAATTTTGCGCAGCGCCTTGTGTCACCAGTCGATACACCCCAATCGATAACACCGTGTAGCCGTACACAAATAAGGCCAAATAAAGGTGCATATTATCAGGCAATACGATGGTGGTAATGTCTTCACCGCCATAGAGCTTTTCCATCAAGGCTAAGATTTGCGGCATGGTGGATAAAAACGGCACGGCCAGCGCCAGCGGCACCAGGGACAGTTTCGCGATGCTTTTAATATGGGTCATGGCAAAGGCAAAACTGGCCAGTGCTAATTTGCTAATCGGTAATGTGTTCATTTATTTTAAATCGGCATTTAATACATTAACACTGATCTTAAGGCGTTGACCTATTTTCAGTGGTTGCTTGATATCCAAGCGGTTAAGCTTCACAATTTTAGCCACTGTGGTGTCAAATTTGCGTGCAATACGCGACAAATTATCGCCCTTTTTAACGCGATAAGTCACCTGTCGGTCAATATGCGGTACAGCATCGACAATCTTTTTTAAATCCTGATGCTTGGCCGTATTTGGCAGCCAAAGCACCAGCTCCTTACCAATTGGAATGGCCTTAACATCAGAGAGCTGGTTCCATTTAATCAGGTTCTTAACCGTGGTGTTATAGCGCCTAGCAACGCCCCAAAGGCTGTCGCCTTTTTGCATGGTGTGAATGACTTTTTTGCCATTTTTCTTTAGGCTTAAGCGTTTCTTATTGCGCTCAGATTCGCTCATTAAATACTGTGAGTCTGCGAGCCTGGCCACCGGCACAATCAAATAATCACCGGCACGAATCTTGCTTTGATTAAGCTCGTTAACCGCCTTGATTTTGGCCATTGTGGTCTTATATTGTTTGGCAATTTGACTCAGCGTCTGGCCAGATTTAATCTGATGTCGCACCCATTTGATGCGCGTACTTGGGTCACTCTTGGCAAGCGCTGTTTTAAAATCGCCCACCACTGCAACTGGCAGCAACAATTCATAATGCTTAACATCTGGTGTGGCCCAGCGTTTAAGCCCCGGATTAAAACGATAAATATCCTCAATAGAGAGGCCAGTCCACTGCGACACCAGGGCCAGGTCCAGCTGCTGATCCACACTCACCAGTTCAACAGCGCGCTGATTGGCAACCGGCGTGAGCACTTGGCCATATTGCTCAGGGTATTTAATCAAGGTGGCCACCGCCAATAGTCTAGGCACGTAGCCACGGGTCTCCAGCGGTAGATCCAGATGCCAAAAATCGTGCTTTTTACCCAGGCGCTTGTTTTTGGCAATGGCGCGTTGTACCCGGCCTGGGCCTGAGTTATAAGCGGCAATCGCCAGTAGGTAGTCGCCATTAAACAACTTGGATAAGTTCTTTAAATACTGAATTGCTGCCTTGGTGGAATGCACCACGTCGCGACGCTCGTCATACCACCAATCTTCATCTAAGCCGTACAGCTTACCGGTGGACGGAATAAACTGCCACAGACCTGAGGCCGTCCCATGAGAAAAAGAAAATGGGTAGTAGGCTGACTCCACGATCGGCAATAAGGCAATTTCCATCGGCAGTCCAGCACGCTCAACTTCTTGTACCACCCAATGCAAATAGGGCTGCGCCCTGCCGGTAACACGCGTCAGATAATCGGGGTTTTTAACAAACCAACGCAGATGGCCATCCAACTGCTTGTGGCCATAACCCTCTAGGCGATAGCGATTGGTAATATAGTGCCAAAGGTTGCTTTCATCAACCTTAGACGCCGGCTGAACATGGACAGTTGGCGTAGCTTTGGTACTGGAAGTGGCAGTATTCTCACAAGCACTCAAGAAGCTGAGTGAGAGTAACAATAGCCAATAAGCGGGGTTTAGACCTTGGAGCCGCCTGCGCATTTAGGAGAATCGGGTGCGCCATTTTTCTTTGACCACTCGCTTGGGGTGTAAGTATGCATGGCCAAAGCATGAATGTGCTGCAATTCCTCTGCAAACAACTTGTTGATCAAACGATGTCTGTCAATCAAGCGCATTTCATCAAAGGTATCACTAACCACCACCAGTTTAAAGTGCGACTCACTATCCGGTCCTGCGTGTTGATGTGATTCATTAACCACTTGCAAGAAACTGGGAGAGAGTGCGACTTCTAACTGCTGTGTTAGATGTTGTTGCATGCTGCCTTCGCTCATAGTTTGGCTATTATATTACGCCTTGGCAGTAAATTCAAAGGCATCCGAGAAGAAGTTGCGCTCATTCATACCCAGCTTGACAAACTCATTGGCGGCAGACTTCACCATCTGTGGTGGCCCACAGGCATATACATCATAATCAACTAGGGTTTCAAAATCGGCCAGTACCTGCTCGTGTACATAGCCCGTGGCGCCGTCCCAATGGCCTGTTGATTGTGATAACACTGGTACAAAGTGAATGTTCTTATGAGTATCCGCCCATTGTTGTGGCAAGTCTGAATACAAGTCTTGGGTATCGCGTACCCCCCAATAAATAAAGATGTCTCGATCTATTTGCGTCTCGATGGCATGTTCAACCATGGCTTTGACCGGACCAAATCCGGTACCACCGGCCACCAGTAGGATGGTGTTCTCGCTCTTATCTCTTAAATAAAAACTGCCCTTAGGGCCTTCAATATTGAGTTTGGCCTTAGGCTGCATTTCATTAAACACCAGCTGCGTAAACTCGCCGTCTTCAATCAGGCGAATATGCAGCTCCAAGTGTTGTGAATTATGCGGCGCATTGGCAATTGAAAAGGCGCGCATACCAATCTCTGGATAGATAATATCAATATACTGACCGGCCAAATATTGCAAGGTGTTGTCGCTTGGAGTTTTTAAGATCACCTCAGCCACATCATGGTTGAGCTTATTAATCGCCTCGACCGTGCAAGACAAGGTTTTGGTTTGAATCGCACTTAGCGCCGGATCAATCTCAGCAACCGCCAAGGTCACATCGCTTTTAGCCTTACACTGGCACAAAAACGCCACACCATGGTCGTGATCATCTTGATCCAGACCAGCTGGCAACTCGTCATTGTCATAAGCCACTTCACCAGTTTCAATCACCGCCTTACATTGACCGCAAAAACCATTTTTACAACCATAAGGAAAATTCACACCGTGCTTGATGGCAGCGTCTAAAATAGACTCATCACTATCGGTGGCAAAAGAGGTGCCACTCAGCTGGTTGGTTACTTGGTATGTGCTCATGAATACTAAAACCTAATAAATAAAGTCAACTATTATAATCTCTCCAATGGACAAAACACAGTCAAATAAAACGGTTATCTTCCTCATGGGGCCTACCGCTTCAGGCAAGACTGACTTGGCCATTGAATTGGATAAACACATCAACGCACGCCTTATCAGTGTGGATTCAGCACTGATTTACCAGGGTATGGATATTGGCACAGCCAAACCCGATGCCGACACCCTTAAACAACATCCACATTATCTGATTGATATTTGTCGGGCCGACCAGTCTTATTCGGCGCATGAGTTTGTGAATGATGCACTGGCGCAAATCGAACTGGCCTTTGATAATGACCAGACACCGATTCTGGTTGGTGGTACGTCTTTTTATTTCAATGCCCTGGAGCATGGTCTGTCTGACTTACCCGAATCCACACCTGAGTCCAAGGAAAAATTTAACCAACTGCTCAAGGCCGAAGGTTCCAATAAACTACACGAGAAGCTGGCAAGCATTGATCCAATTGCCGCCAAGCGCATCCATCCTAATGATCAACAACGGGTGATTCGTGCGCTAGAGGTGTTTGAACTGAGTGGTCAAACCCTAAGCGAATTACAGGGGCGAAAACACAAAGTGCTGAATTACCCGATTAAAAAAATCATTTTACTGCCCGAGCGCGCTACCCTACACCAGCGTATCGAACAACGTTTTCAGCAAATGCTAGCGGTGGGTTTTTTGAATGAGGTTAAGCAACTCAGAACCAATGCGCAATTGCATGAAGACCTGCCGTCGATCCGCTCAGTGGGCTATCGACAAGCCTGGCAATATCTAGACGGACAGCTGGATTATGACACCATGGTGGACAAAGCCGTGATCGCCACCAGACAATTATGCAAACGTCAAACCACTTGGCTAAGGGCGGAGAAACAGGCTTTATTTTTGTCAGAGTCAGATGTGACCCAGGCGCTGGACTATCTTAAAGCGTCGCCACGCAATGCTTAAACTCATCGCCGCGATGCTCGAAATTACGATACATGTCAAAGCTGGCACACGCTGGTGATAATAGCACCACACCATCATTGAGCATCTCTGAGGCCAGTGTCACCGCTTCTCTCATACTGTCAGCACGAATGGTTTGCGCTTGGGTAATGCCTTGTTCGAATTCATCCACACTCTGACCGATTAGAATCACCGCCGCCACATCACGATCAATCAACTTAAACAAGGCACCATAATCTTCATTTTTAGCTTGGCCACCGGCGATCAGTACAATGTTCTCATGGGTTTTGATCAGTGCTTTTAAGGCAGTGATGGTCGAGAGTGCATTGGTGGCTTTGGAATCGTTATAGTAGTGCACACCTTCTCGGTTACGCACCCACTCTAGACGATGATGTAAACCTCTGAAATTGCGAATCACCTCGATCATTTTGCTCATTTCCAAACCCAGTTGATCACCGAGTGCTAGGCCGGCGAGCATATTGGCCACGTTGTGCTCGCCAATTAGCTGCATTTCATCCACGCCCATCAGTACGTCGTCGCCTTTTAGTAGGTAACAACTACCATGACAAGTCACTGTGCCAAAATCGTTGTCATTTTTAGGTATGTCAATGCCAAAGTGCTTGGCATCAGCTTTGGCAGGCACCAAAGGCTCATCCAGATTAATCACCATGTGCTGACAATGCTTATAAAAGCTCAATTTGCTGTCCACATAATGCTCAAAACTCTGATAACGATCTAGGTGATCTGGGGTGATGTTAAGTACCGCACCACTCTCTAGGTTTAGCTCATTGGTGTAGTCCAGCTGATAGCTGGAGATCTCTAAGACGTAGTACTCTGCCTCGTCAGAGAGTAGGTTTAGTGCCGGCTCGCCTAGGTTGCCGCCCACCGCCACACGCTTGCCGCAATTCTCCAGCATTTCGCCCAGCAGCTGGGTGACGGTTGACTTGCCGTTGGAGCCGGTAATGCCGACAATAGGCGCTTTGGCATAACGCGCAAACAACTCAATATCACTGACCACGGCAATGTTGCGCTCTCTGGCCCAAACAACAATCGATTCGCTTTGTGCAATACCCGGACTAATTAGCACCTCGTCAACACCGTCTAGCAAAGTTTCTTGCCAAGCACCTAGCGTCGGTGACACATCGGTCTCTAATGCTAAAAAATCACCCAGTTTGGGCGGGTTGTCTCTAGAGTCTGCAATCTTAAAATCAACAGCTTGTTGTTGCAAGAATGTTGCAAAGGATAAGCCAGTGTTACCCAGACCTAAGATGAGTTTCATGACAAGCGATTTTTTTCGTTGTAAAATGAAGATATTTTACACGCATAAGTTCCAGGAAGAATTATGAACACAAACATTAAAACGGTTGCCCACAGCGCAACCATGAACTCGGTGTTGAGAAACACCTATCAACTACTATCAGCCACGCTACTATTTAGTGGTTTGATGGCTTACCTATCTATGGCATTTAATCTGCCACACTTCGGTCTACTGATCACTTTGGTAGGCTACTTTGGTCTGCTGTTTTTGGTGCACAAGCTGCGTAATTCAGCCATGGGCATCGTCGCGGTGTTTGCCCTAACCGGCTTTATGGGATTAACCTTAGGTCCAATCATCAGTGCTTATACCAGTGCCTTTGCCAATGGTTCAGAGCTAGTAGCCATGGCCATGACTGGTACCGGTGTGATTTTCTTATCGCTGTCGTTCTATGCCATCACTTCAGGTAAAGATTTCAGCTTTATGTCGGGTTTTTTAACCGCGGGTATTATTGTGGCTTTCTTAGGTGGCTTGGCGGCTTATTTCTTTGCCATTCCAGCCCTATCACTAGCGGTGTCGGCAGCCTTTATCTTACTGATGAGCGGTTTGATTCTATTTGAAACGTCAAACATTATTCATGGTGGTGAAACCAACTATATTCTGGCCACAGTGACACTATTTGTTTCTATCTATAACCTGTTCTTAAGCCTACTACAACTACTAGGCGTGTTCTCTGGCGAAGACTAAAGGTGATAGACAACGAGGGTTATCGTGCCAACGTTGGTATTGTTATCATTAATGACCGCCAGCAGGTTCTCTTAGCCAAGCGTCATAATCAAGACGCCTGGCAATTACCTCAAGGTGGTATTGACGAAGGTGAAAATGATGTCGACGCACTCTTTCGTGAGCTCCACGAGGAAGTTGGCCTATCTAAAGAGCATGTTGAGCTGGTTGCCAAGACACCAAAATGGTTACGCTACGACCTACCAGAATATCATGTGCGTCGTGGGCAAAAACCATTTTGCAGAGGTCAAAAACAAGTTTGGTTTCTGCTTAAGCTAACAGCCAGTGAAGAGCACATCAACCTCAACCAGCACTCAGAGATTGAATTTGATGACTGGCAATGGGTGGATTATTGGCATCCGATTGAACGCGTGATCGACTTTAAACAAGCAGTTTATGAAGACATGCTGAAAGCCTTAGCCCCAGTCGTCTTTAACAACGAACACAAGGTCCCAAAACAATACGCCAGACCGCTAAAATGCTGCGCCATTAATCTGGGCTGAGCGGGTATAATCTAGGGCTTATATTTTTAACAACAACTCGGACTATACCAAAGTGAATATCGGAATTTTAGGACTGGGCACCGTCGGCGGTGGCGTGGTTAACGTACTGACAAAAAACCAAGATGAAATTTATGCGCGCACTGGCACGCAGATTAACATCACTCAAGCAGCCGTTAAAAACCTATCTGAGCCGAGAATTTGCGCCGATGAGGGTCTAGACATTACTGAAGACGCCTTCCAAGTGGTCAACAACCCAGAGGTTGAGGTGGTGCTTGAGCTAATCGGTGGTACCAGTATTGCCAAAGACTTGGTTGAGCAAGCCATCAATAATGGCAAGCATGTGATTACGGCTAATAAGGCACTGATTGCCACCTATGGCAATGAGCTACTGGCCTTGGCACAAGCCAAAGGTGTGCATCTATTATTTGAGGCTTCGGTGGCCGGCGGCATCCCTATTCTAAAATCTCTAGAGCAGGGTCTAAGCGCCAACCAAGTAGAGCTGGTAGCCGGCATCATCAATGGTACGGGCAACTTTATTTTGACCGAGATGCGTGACAAAGGTCGTAGCTTTGAAGATGTGCTGAAAGAAGCGCAAGAGCTGGGCTATGCTGAAGCCGATCCAACCTTTGATGTTGAGGGTATTGATGCCGCGCACAAGCTGGCCATCCTAGGTGCCATCGCCTTTGGTGCTAAACTGGATTTTGACAGTGTCTCAACCGAAGGCATTAGCCAAATCAGTGGTGAAGACGTGGCCTTTGCCACCGAGCTGGGTTATGCCATTAAACACTTGGGTATTGCCAAAAAGATTGACAATACCATCCAGATGCGCGTGCACCCAACGCTCATTCCAAAGACACGCCTATTGGCCAACGTTGACGGGGTGATGAATGCGGTCTTGGTGAAAGGCAACGCCGTGGGTCCAACGCTATATTATGGTGCGGGTGCCGGTGATGAGGCAACGGCCTCAGCGGTGATTGCAGATCTGGTTGATATTATCAAAGACACGGTGAGCCATGACGCACTGGGCTGGAAGGCGCAAAAAGACTATGACACTTGCCCAGAAGGTGAGATTGAATCGATCTTCTATCTAAGACTACTGGCTGCTGATGAGCCAGGCGTACTGGCTGAGATCACCTCAATTCTGGCCAAGCATAACATCAGTGTTGAGTCTGTGGTGCAAAAGCAAGTGGATGCGCAAAACAACGCTCACATTGCCATCATTACCAACCTGGTTAAAACTGCGGCACTACAAGCAGCGGTTAAAGAGATTGAAGACAAGCCATTTATTAACGAAGCCGTGAAAACCATTCACGTGGAAACATTAGATTAAAAGGAACCATTATGAACAGATATACGGGTCTAATTGACAATTACAAAGATCGTCTACCAGTCAGCGAAAGCACTCGCGTTATCAGCTTGGGTGAAGGCAATACACCGCTGATTCGTCTGGACAACATTCCACGTGAGCTGGGCAAAGCGGTTGACATTTATGTGAAATACGAGGGTCTAAACCCAACGGGTTCATTTAAGGATCGCGGCATGACCATGGCGGTTACCAAGGCTGTTGAAGCTGGCTCACAAGCCATTATTTGCGCTTCAACCGGTAACACCTCGGCAGCAGCAGCGGCCTATGCAGCACGCGCTGGTATCAAGGCATTCGTACTGATTCCAGAAGGCAAGATTGCACTAGGCAAGCTGGCTCAGGCCATGATTCACGGCGCCATTATTATCCAGATTAAAGGTAACTTTGATGATGGCATGCGTCTGGTGAAAGAAGTGGCTGATCACGCACCGGTATCGATTGTAAACTCCATCAACCCATATCGCTTGCAGGGTCAAAAGACGGCTGCGTTTGAGATTATTGAAGAGCTGGGCTTTGCCCCAGATTATCACTGCCTACCGGTGGGTAATGCAGGTAATATCTCAGCACATTGGATGGGCTATACCGAGTACAAAGAGTACGGCAAAGTTAATAACACACCGAAGATGGTGGGCTATCAAGCAGCTGGTGCAGCACCATTTGTTAAAGGTGCGATGGTGGACAATCCTGAAACGGTAGCGACTGCGATTCGCATTGGTCACCCACAGAGTTATGATCTAGCTAGAACCGTTGAAAAAGATTCAGGCGGTTGGTTCGACGCAGTAGAGGATGCTGACATCCTAGCCGCACAGAAACTCCTGACTGAAAAAGAAGGTATCTTCTGTGAGCCGGCATCTGCCACCTCACTGGCCGGTGCCATTCGTGACATTCAATCAGGCAAGATCGAAGAAGGCTCAAAAGTGGTTTGTACGCTAACGGGTCACGGTCTAAAGGATCCAGATACCGCCATCAAACAGTGTAGTGATGATATGATTCTGGTTAATCCAGTCATGGACGAAGTGAAAAGCGCCATTCTAGACAATATGTAATCTCTGGATAATGTTGTTATTCAGAGTCAACGAACAATATGAGTAATAAACATTATCCCAGCATCGAGCAAACCATTGGCAACACGCCATTGGTGCGCTTACAACGCCTTAATCCCAATCCTAGCAATACCGTTCTGCTCAAGCTCGAGGGTAACAACCCGGCAGGCTCAGTCAAAGATCGAGCGGCGTTTAATATGATCGCCCAGGCTGAAGCCAGAGGCGATATTAGCCCCGGTGACACCCTAATTGAAGCCACCAGTGGTAATACCGGTATTGCACTGGCCATGGTGGCCGCCATCAAGGGCTACCACATGGTGCTTTTGATGCCGGACAACCTCTCGCAAGAGCGACGTGATGCCATGGGTGCCTATGGCGCCAAGCTGATTTTAGTGAGTGAAGCCGAAGGCGGCATGGAAGGCGCCAGAGACATTGCCCAAGCCATGGAAGATCGTGGTGAAGGCAAACAGCTGAATCAGTTTGCCAACCAAGACAATCCGGGGGCGCACATCAACAACACTGCTGAAGAAATCTGGCGTGATACCGCTGGCGAGATTACCCATTTTGTCTCAGCCATGGGCACAACTGGCACCATTATGGGGGTTTCAACCACACTTAAGGCCAAAAATCCCGACGTGCAAATCATTGGCGTACAACCTGAAGATGGGGCACAAATTGCTGGCATTCGTCGCTGGTCTCCAGAATATTTACCCAAAATCTTTGATGCCTCTAGGGTTGATCGCATGCTCGATGTGTCACAACAAGCTGCCGAACAAATGACGCGTGACTTGGCCACCAAGGAAGGTATTTTTGCCGGTGTTTCCTCAGGTGGCGCGGTCGCTGCGGCACTAGAGCTCTCTAAACAAGTGGATCATGCCACCATTGTCACCATTGTTTGCGACCGCGGTGATCGCTATCTATCAACCGGTTTGTTTGCTCACTAGGATTGATGCGCAAGTATCTACTGCACCAACTACCCAAAGAGTCTAAAACCTATCTTGCTTTAGCGCTGGCCAGTGTCTTGGCACTACTGGCGATCTCGCTATTTTTATGGGCCAGTGAGACCGTGCAATACCAGCTCAAGGCGCTGCTACTGGACCAGGCTTATTGGGGGTTTTTACTGACGCCAGCCGTGTTTGCACTGATTATCTACCTGGATAAACACTTTGACTCAGGTTATGCGGGTGGTAGCGGCATTCCACAACTGTTGGCTGCCACCGACTCGCGCAATAAACGCATCCGTCTACTGTTATTATCCTTTAAGGTGGCGCTGAGTAAAATCGTGTTTGTACTGCTGGCCATGGTTGGTGGTGCCTCACTCAGCTTTGGTGGCCCCAGTGTGCATATTGGCGGTTCAATCTTTTATCATGTTGCCGAGTTAATCCAGCTAAAACGTAAGTTGTTTATTCAAGCCCTAATTGCCATTGGTGGCAGTGTGGGGCTGATTGTGGCCTTTAATGCACCGATTGCCGGTGTCTTGTTTGCCTACGAGGAAATTGGCCGAAACCTCAGACGACAGGCCTTGGTGCTGATTGCCATTACCAGTTTGCTGGTGTATTTGTTATTTAACTTTTATCAGGCGCACACCCCTTACTTAATGGATTTATCCAGCCTATCCATGCCATTGACACTGGTTTGGCAACTCCTGCCACTGGCCATCTTGCTCGGCATCTTAGGTGGTGTCTTTGCCAAGGCATCCTTGGTACTGATTAGACGATTTATGCTGGGCGATCGCTCTAAGCTGATTCTAATTGCCGCCCTACTTGGTCTGGTGGTGGCGCTGATGAACTTCCTATCCAATACGCAAACCTCGGGCTCGGGTCATCAGGAGACCTTATTGCTACTCTCGGGCGACAGATTAGGCGCTGAATTTGCGCTGATGAAATACCTTGCTACACTGGCCTCATTCCTCTCTAGCATTGCCGGCGGTCTGTTTATGACCAGTATTTCCATTGGTGCAGGCGTGGGAGCTGAACTGAGTGCTTGGTATACGCAAATTGAGGCGCAGGTGATTATGTTATTGGCAATGATTGCTTATCTGAGTGCAGTGATTAGAGCACCACTAACAGCCACCTTACTGGTGCTAGAGATGACCAACAACTTTACTTTATTGCTACCGGGTTTGATGGTGGCACTCATCGCCTCGATCACTTCCAAGCAAATCTCAGCACAACCCCTCTATGAAGCCTTGGCTGAAAACTACCTGAAACTGACGCAGCGCTAATTAAAACGGTTTCACCACTACTAGGATCACTACCGCTACCAAGATCAAGACCGGCAGTTCGTTAAAGTAGCGATAAAACACATGCGAGCGTGTGTTTTCATCCCGCGCAAATACCTTAACCAGATGACCACAATAAAAATGATAGCCAATCAGTAGCAGCACCAAGAACAGCTTGGCGTGTAACCAGTACTGCTTTGCATAAGCCTGCCAAGCATACTCTTGCAGCAACCAAAGACCTAAGATTGTGGCAATCACAAAGCTGGGCATCATAATGCCGCGATAGAGTTTACGTTGCATCACCTTAAAGCGTTCAATGCTGATTTTATCCTCGCTCATAGCATGATAAACGAACAAACGTGGCAGATAAAACAAGGCAGCAAACCACGTGATGACACTGATAATATGAAAAGCCTTAACCCAGAGCATAATTAGCCACTAATGTAGTTGTGAATACCAACCATTATAGTAAAATAAATCCGGGATAGAAACTACTCACTCAAAGTCTTGGATCAATATCGCGAAATACCCTATAACTACACCTCTTTTTCTGATCAAGAGATTGTGTGTCGATTCCTGGGGCGCCAAGCTTGGGACATTCTCAACAAACTCAGAGAAGATCGCAATACGGGGCGCAGTGCCAGAATGCTGTTTGAGGTACTGGGTGACATGTGGGTGGTACATCGAAATCCTTATCTGCAAGAAGATCTCATTACCAACAAGCGTCGCTGGCAGCAACTGACTGAGGCGCTGTATTCTCGACTTAATCTGATTCGCGCACGTGCCAATGGCAATGAGCGCGTGTTAGAGCTCCTTAGTGCCAGTGATCAGGCTGTGGCAGATTTCGAGCGCTACTTAAGTGATTTTAAGCACAACAAAAACCGCGTTGAAAAGGCGCTACTCAAAGTCACGCATAAGAACAACATTCGTTTTGACGCCCTATCGCGCTCAGCACACTCAACCGATGCTACCGACTGGCGTGTTGAATACCCGCAAGTGGTGATTACCCCAGATACTGAGCTTGAGATTGCTGACATTGTTAAGACCTGTATTGAACTGGGACTAACTATTATTCCACGTGGTGGTGGTACCGGCTATACCGGTAGTGCAGTACCACTATCTAGCCAAACGGCAGTGGTGAATACCGAAAAACTCTCGTTTATTGACCCAATTAAAGACTCTGGCAACATGCACACCATTAATGTGGGTGCCGGCGTAGTCACCAAACGCGTTAGCGAAGCGGCGGCCGAACACGGCTTGGTATTTGCCGTTGACCCAACCTCGCAAGACGCTTGCACCATTGGCGGTAATGTAGCGATGAATGCCGGTGGTAAAAAAGCCCTGCGTTGGGGTACCACCATTGACAATTTATACTCGTGGAAGATGGTCACCCCTGAGGGCAACTGGATTGAAGTAAAGCGCCTGGAACACAACCAAGACAAACTGCAACTCTTAGAGACGGTGAGTTTCGAGATTACGCAACTTGAGTCAGATGGACAAACACCGATCAGCAGCGAGGTGCTTACCCTAAATACGCACGATATGCGTAAACGTGGCTTGGGTAAGGATGTCACCAATAAATTCTTAGGCGGCCTACCGGGCGTGCAAAAAGAAGGCTGTGATGGTTTTATCACCTCAGCGCAATTTGTACTGCATCAACCACTTGAGCACATCAACACCCTATGCTTAGAATTCTTTGGCCATGATCTGACGCATGCCACTTCAGCCATTGTTGCCATTAAAGATTGTATTGACAGTAGCCATGATGTTGATCTGGTGGGTATGGAGCATTTAGATGCACGCTATGTTAAGGCAGTGGATTACACCACCAAGGCTAATCGCTTTGAGCTGCCTAAGATGGTACTGCTGGTGGATCTGTCTAGTCACTCTCAAGACACCTTAGATCAGCACATTGAGCAAGTGATTGAGATTACCAAAGCGCGCGAAGGCGAATGCTTTGTTGCCAAAGCCCCACATAAACGCCAAGCGTTTTGGAAGGATCGCGCCAATACCGCGGCCATTGCCAAGCACACCAATGCCTTTAAGATCAACGAAGACGTGGTGATTCCACTGGAAAAATTGGCCGACTATAACGATGGCATTGAGTTTATTAACATTCGCCTATCGATTGAAAACAAATTGCTGATTCTGGATCAAGTCAGAGACTATTTGGCCAATGTGAAAGCCAAGTCTAGCCTGATTAAAGACAAACTGAGTGCCGCCATCCAATTGGTTGACCAAGTGGAAGCCAAATGGTCGTCTCTGAATCAATTATCGAACTACAAGGCCATCCAAACCCGGGAGATTGTCATCTCTTACAAGGATGAGTTTATCAAGCCACTCAATGCCCTGCTCACCGGTGAGACGCTAACCGATATCCGTCAGGCGGTGCACAAGGTGCATACCGAGTTTAGGGATGAGCGCCTCTTTATTGCCACCCATATGCACGCGGGTGATGGTAATGTGCACACCAATATTCCAGTGCACTCACACAACACCAAGATGCTGCATCAAGCAGAGTCGGTGGTGGATGAGATTATGCAGCTGGCGCAAGATTTGGGTGGCTCGATCTCAGGCGAACATGGCATCGGCCTGACCAAGTACCAATACTTGTCAGACGAGTTTAAACAGGCCTTTATCGATTATAAACAACAGGTTGATCCTGAAGGTCGCTTTAATGCCGGCAAGCTGATGCCGGGCGGTGATCTGGAAAATGCCTTCACCCCATCGCTTAAATTGGTGGAGCAGGAAGCGCTGATTCTAGAGAGTAGCGAGTTGGGTGAGATCAACGACATGGTGAAATCTTGTCTTCGTTGTGGCAAGTGTAAGAGTGTGTGTACCACCCATGTGCCAGAAGCCAATTTGCTGTACTCACCAAGAGACAAGATTATTGGCTCTAACCTAATCTCGGAAGCGTTCTTGTATGAGGAACAGACCCGACGCGGTATCTCGGTTGACCACTTTAGCGAATTTAACGACGTGGCAGATCACTGCACCATTTGTCACCGCTGCTCAACCCCGTGTCCAGTCAATATTGACTTTGGCGATGTCAGCGTGAAGATGAAAAACATCTTGCAGAAACAAGGTCAAGATCAAGGCTCTTTGGCGGCCAAGGTGTCTATGGGTTATCTTAATATGACCAACCCATGGCGTATTCGCTTGGTGAAGAAGCTCTTGATTGACTATGGCTATAAACTACAAAGCCTGAGTGCGCGCCTGGCCCGACCATTGGTGGGCAAAACCCCAAATAAAACCGTGGGCAAGCCAGATTTTGGCACTGAGCTTATCACCATTTTAGACAAGCCACTACCAACCGACACAGGCAACAAGCCACTGAGAGACTTATTGGATATTAATGATGGCAAAACCCTGCCAATCTTGGCGCACCCAGAGAAGTCAAACAGCACCTCGCCTAGTGTGTTCTATTTCCCAGGCTGTGGTTCAGAGCGTCTGTATTCTAATATCGGCCTAGCGACCGTTGCGCTACTTTACCACCAAGGTGTCAAGGTTGTACTACCACCAAGCTATCTCTGCTGTGGCTACCCGCAAACAGCCAGTGGCAATCTGGACAAAGGTCGAGAAATCTCTACCCAAAACCGCGTGCTCTTCCACCGTGTGGCCAACACGCTAAACTACTTAGATATCTCTCATGTGATCACCTCATGCGGCACTTGTATTGACCAACTACTGACCTATGAGCTGAGTGATATTTTTAAAGACTCAAAGCTAGTCGATGTGCATGAATACTTGCTGGATAGCGGATTGAGGTTAGAGGCCAACCAAACGCCGTATTTGTATCATGCACCCTGTCATGATCCAATTAAATCTGAAGATTCGCAACAGGTCATCAGTCAGCTGATGGGGGTTGACGTGACGCAGAACGATCGCTGCTGCGGTGAAGCAGGCACCTTTGCCCTATCGCGTCCTGATATTGCCAAGCAGGTGAAGTTTAAGAAAGAAAATGAGATTAAAAAGGATCTGCTGAAACTAACTGGCGAGGACAAGGCAAAAGCCATGCCGCTACTGACCACTTGTCCGGCTTGTCGACAAGGCTTGTCACGCTATAGTGGTAGCACTGGTGTTAAGCCGGTTTATCCAATTGAGTTGATCGCAGAGAAGACTCTGGGCAAACACTGGGCCAAAGAGTTTGTGAAATCGGTTAAGATTGAGCGCGTGTTGCTTTAGTCGCTGCTACTGACATAGACCCAGGCTTGCTGACCCGATCTGAGTTTACCCATCACCCGTTTGTAGTCATCCACTTCGTATTCATCTGAGTGCGCCAACTCTTCTGCGCTAATCTCAAACACCATGCCTTTGATACTATCCCTAGCGTCACAGGTGGCCAGGGCAATCGGATGCTGGCGCTCGCCACTAATCTCCAGTACCGCCGGATCGGTAATCTCTACCAACTCTAAGCGATAACCCACCAAGTGATCCTCACTACCCACCAGTTCACGCCCAAAGGTCTCGAGCTGAACTTCAATATTTTGCAAGGTACCGTACGAAAAAAGCTTTTCCATGGCTGGCATCATCTCTCCCCTATTTGTATCAACTGACCTGCCTTATCATAGCCTAAAGCCCTCGGCAAATCGAATAAAAATTCTGATCAATCCTGACTTGATGACAACGAAGTAGCAGCGCCCACACTCAGCACAATCAGTCGATCTGGGTCGATCAGGCGCCTAAAGGCGCTCTGTACTTGCTGGGCATCGAGCGCTTCAATCTTACTGATAAAACTGCTGAGATAATCCAGCGGCAGATCGTAGAAACCAATAATCGACAAGTAGGTCAGAATGTTGGCGTTGCTGGCCGTCTCCAAGGCAAAGCCACCGACAATATTGTCCTTAGCGTCTTGCAGCTGTTGTGCGTCAATCGGCTGCTCTAAAAACTGCTTAAGCGTTGCCAGTACCACCGACTTAGCCTGCTTGGTTTGCGTATTTTTGGTTTGCAGGCTGATGCGGAAATAGCCATTGGATTGCATCTTAGTAAAGTAGCTAGAGATGGAATAGCTCAGCCCGCGCTGTTCACGTACTTGTTGCGACAATAACGAATTAAGCCCACTACCACCCAACAAATGATTGCCCAAATACAAGGCATGATAATCGGGATGAGCGCGATTAATACCGGTTTGCCCAATCAACAAATGGGTTTGCTTGGAAGGGAACTCAATATGCTTGCTAATTGCCTCGGCTAACGGCGTTACCTGAGGATTGTCGAGCGCCTTTTGCCCCTGGTTTAGACTGTGCGAGAGCTGTCTAGCAATCTGCTTAGCCTTGCTCATGCTTACATCTCCGACAATGGCAATATTTAGATTACTGGCCACATAATAGCGCTGGTAATGCTGACTAATATCTGACAAGGTGATCATCGGCAAACTCTGGGCATTTCCCAGTCGCTCGTGCGCGTAAGGGTGGCCATCAAACACCAGTCTGTCAAAGGCTAATGACGCAATTTTTCCGGGCGCTTGCTCATTGGCCAGAATGGCTCTTAGGGTTTGTTTTCTTTCTCGATAAAAGTGTTGCGCCTCAAACTTAGGTTTGGCCACCACCTCAACAAACGTCTCTAGTGCTCGCCTCATCAATGATTCTCGCGTTAACGTCCGCAGGGAGATGAGCGACATGTCTTTGAGTGAACGGGTCGAAAACTCAGCACCAACCGACTCAAATGCCTGGATGAGTTGCTCTTCGCTGTGATATTGCGTGGCACTGCCAATCAGTGCATTGGTCAGATGCGCCAAACCTGGCTTGTCACCATCGCGAGACGCAGCTGCATCAAAACTCAGCGACACATCCAGAATCGGCAAACCCTGAGTTTTGACAAACAGCACTTTGGCACCTTCTGGTGTCTGCCACTGCTGGATGTTTAGCTGCGCCATGGATACGCTGCTAACCAGGGTTAGCAAAAGGATTAAGTATTTCATTGAACCCCCTGCGGTATCAGTTCAACTTGATTGGCCTTGCTAAAGTCCAAATACTTGCTGGCCACGGTAGACAGCTCCTGGGCTTTGATCTGATGCATCTTTGGCACATAATCAAACAAGTGCTCAACACCCAGGCCCACACTCTCTAGCATGCCCAAATAATACGCCTGAGTGTGGATCAAATCCTGTTCGAACACAAATGATGCCTCTAGCTGCGCCTTGGTTCTGGCCAGCTCTGGCGCCACCAGCTGTGGCTGCTCAATCAACTCTTTAACTTGGGCTTTGACCGCACTCAGTAGCTGTTGTGTGTCCACCCCTTTTGCCGGCACAAAACTAATGCTAAACAGGGTGTCGTATTTATCGTAAAGTCGATAGCCCACGCCAATACTCGATGCCAGTTGCTGGTTTCTGATCAGCCCTTTGGAAAGGCCATTATCCAGCACATAAGCCAACATCTCTAGTTGATAAGCCTCTTCTTCCTGACTGGCTGTGGCCAAACTGGGCACATGAAAACCCAAAGTATAAAATGGCAATTCAGCCTTTAGCTTGAGTTGCTTAAGTGGTAGATTCCTAGGTATTGATCGGCGATTTTCTACGGCCAACTCACTGGCCACGTAGTGGCCAAAATGGCGTTTGGCGTGTACCACCACCTCAGCCGGATCTACATCACCGACCACCACCAAGGTGGCATTATTCGGTGCATAATAACGCTGATACCAATCCCTTAGATCGCCCAAGCGATAAGACTCAATGTCCTGCTGAAAACCAATCACCGGTGCATGATAAGCACCCTCGGGCGCAAAAGCATTGAGTCTTAATTGCTCATAGACCTTGGCATTGGGTTTGTCCTCTACACGCAAGCGTCTTTCCTCAATCACCACCTGTCGTTCTTTCTCCAATTCAACACCTGAGAAAGTCAGATTGCGCATGCGGTCAGCCTCCATCTTAATCGCCAAGGCCAACTTTGAGCGGTGCATTTTTTGATAGTAGGCGGTGTAGTCCTTAGAGGTAAAGGCGTTCTCATCACCACCATGTTTGGCAATAATCTTAGAAAACTCACCGGCCGGATGTTCGTTGGTGCCTTTAAACATCATATGTTCTAGCATATGTGAGATGCCTGTATGAGGGCGAGACTCATCACTGGCACCCACTCGATACCAAAGCTGTGAGATAAACACCGGTGCGCGATCATCTACCTTGACCACAATCCCCAGGCCATTGTCTAGCTGAGTACGAAAAACTCGATGCTCTTTCAGTACATCAGCCTGTGCAAAAATCGCGCTTGGCAATAGAACAAGTAGTAAAATTAGACGCTTCATGATGTTCATTATTATAAAGACAAGCCTTGTTTAATTTTTTCAAAAAAGACAACGACAAAAATGCGGATACCCAAACGCAACCAAGTGCCTCGCTAAAAGACAGACTGTTTAAGTCTCGACAAAAGTTAGGCTCAGGATTGGCCTCACTACTATTGGGTAAAAAAGCCATTGACGATGACTTATTGGATGAGTTAGAGATGCTACTGATTACCGCAGACATCGGCATTAATACCACTGACAAGGTGTTAGAGTCCGTACGTCAAAACGCTTCTAGGAAAACCCTAAAAGACTCTGAGGCGCTGTATGAGTTCTTAAAAGCAGAGCTGGCCAAGCTCCTGGTGGAAGATAATGCACTGAATACTGAGATTGGACAAACCTTTGTGATTTTGGTGGTGGGCATCAATGGCGCGGGTAAAACCACCACCATTGGCAAATTGGCCAAGTCT
The DNA here is from genome assembly GCA_964566765.1 of uncultured Piscirickettsiaceae bacterium. Classification (GTDB taxonomy): domain Bacteria; phylum Pseudomonadota; class Gammaproteobacteria; order PS1; family Pseudothioglobaceae; genus Thioglobus_B. The sequence continues at coordinate 3,202 of CAZMJI010000004.1, read as the reverse complement.
TTCCAAAATCAGGGTAAATCGGTGATGTTAGCTGCCGGTGACACCTTCAGGGCGGCAGCCGTTGAACAACTGAAAGTCTGGGGCGAGCGCAATCAGATTACCGTGGTCGCACAAGACACCGGTGCTGATGCAGCGTCGGTGATTTATGATGCCTACGAATCGGCACGCGCCAAAGGTGTTGATGTGCTGATTGCTGATACCGCAGGACGCTTGCACACACAAGGCAATCTGATGCAGGAACTGGAAAAAATCAAACGCGTTCTGGGCAAGCAAAACCCGGAGGCACCACATGAGACTATGCTGGTGGTTGATGGTGGTTCAGGTCAAAACGCCATCAACCAGGCTAAGGAGTTCAACAAAGCGATTGAACTTAGCGGTGTGAGCATCACCAAGCTGGACGGTACCGCCAAAGGTGGTGTGTTATTTGCCATCTCGGATGAGCTCAATCTACCCATTCGCTATATTGGCGTTGGCGAGGGTATTGACGATCTAAAACCTTTTGTTGCCAAGGATTTTGTCGACGCGTTATTTGAGTAACAAAACGATACAATTGCCAATCCTTTCTTTGTTATCATAAGTCCCATCATTAACTTGGGGGTAGATGATGCGAACCAACCTATTTAAGTGGCTATGCGCCACCCTATTGACGCTGGGCTTAACGCCAAATATTCTAGCGGCTGATTTATTTGACCAACATTTTAACGACTACAGCGAAAATCTAGACGACGCACGCGATGCGGGCAAAAAAGGCATCTTTATTTTCTTCCATATGGATGATTGTCCCTTTTGTCAAAAAATGGAACGCCAGGTATTAAACCAGGCTGAGGTGATTGACTACTTTAAATCGAATTTTCTTAACTATCACGTGAATGTTGAATCCGACTTGGAGTTGGTGGATTTTGATGGCAACGACACCATTGAACGCATCTTCGCCAAACGCCATAATCGCATTGGGGCCACACCAGTACTGGCCTTTTTCGACTTAGACGGAAAACGCGTCGTTAGACGCACCGGCTTTGCGAGCAAGGACGAGTTCTTGCTCTTGGCAAAGTATATGGTTGAGGGTGCTTATACCAAAGAAAAATTTGCCCGCTACAAACGCAAACACCGATGAAAAAAGCCTTACTGATTCTTTGCCTATCTACCACATCCTGGGCGCAAACCTTGCCCACACCACTGACCCTGGGCGATGTCTTATCATGGTCAAGCCCTGGCTTCAAACAAGCGCAACAACATTTGAGTATTGATGGACAGGCTTTGGATCTTGAAGCGATAGAGGATGCCTATAACTTACAAAGTTCCTTAGATTTAGCCCTAGCTAGGCGCGAGGAGTACACTCAAGGTGAGAACAATTCACACGGCTTTATCCACCTAAAGAAAACACTCTTTGACCAGTCGGTTGAGGTTAATAAAGACGCACAACAAGCGCAATTACAAATCTCCAAAGCCAAGCTTAAGCAACTACAGCACGATAGAGAAGTCTCGCTAATGCGTGGCTTTTTCGATATTGTACTGGCTGACATGAGTTACGAAACCGAACTGCAGCGCCTAGCCAATGCAGCGGTTAAACAAAACCGTGTGCAGGAAGACTATGATTTTCAAGCTGCCTCAGAAGTAGAACTGCTAGAGCGACAAAGCCAAACACAGCGTGCCAACATTGGTCGTATCCAAGCAGAGGCCAAGCAAATCAGCACGCGTGCCAAGTTGGCTCAGCTCCTTAACCTTGATTACGAACAACGCCCTGATGATGTGGTGCGTCCCAACTTTCAACACTTGTTTGAGCGCAAGCTACCAGAATTTGAACACTATCAACAACAGTTATTTAACAACAACCCAACTCTGAAACAACTGCAAGATAGCCTCTCGGCCACGCAAACACAAATTCAACAAGAGCATAACAATCTGGGTCTCACCCTTAACTCAAGCGCCAGACTCGGTGAGCAAGCCTATCAGCGTGATAAAAACGGTCAATGGCGCGTGGGACTTAACCTGTCCATGCCGCTGGGACGCGACGATAAAAAACAACAACGCATTGCCAGGCTTGAACTCAAGGCCAAACAAACACAATTGGAGCTTGAACAATACCAACACAGCTTGTTGGCCCAGGCGCTGGATTATCATCTGAAACTTAAGACACTCAGACAAACGCATCGGGCACTGATAATTGAGCTGGATTATCGCGACCTATTCTTGGAGCGCGCACGTGCCAATTATGAAATGGGGCTGAAAAGCGGTATTGGTAATGCCATGACCGACTTTACCGACACCGAGCGCAAACTGTCGCAAAATGAATTTGACTATTTGATTACCTTAAAACAACTGTACTTCTTGGTGGGAGAAACTTATGAAATCTAGATACCTATTACCGCTAACACTGCTGATCGCCCTGCCCAGCTGGGCGCTGGACATCTACCCACAGGTATCGGGCACGATCATCGAGATCAAGACCGTGGGCACCGAGGTGAAACAAGGCGAGGTTTTGGTTACCCTGGACAATCGACAAGCGCAACTAGAGGTTGATTACTTAACGGCCATTTTAGCCATTAAACAACAAGAATTTGATGATGCCAAGCTGCATCTGGAGCAAACTCAAGAGTTGTATGACCGCTTAGTGGCTTCGCATCGAGATTTAGAAGAGGCACAAATGAATTTTAATGCGGCCCAACGCGAACTGACTGCGCATCAGGTGAAGATCCAAATTGCACAAATTGAATTAGAGAAATATCAGATTTACTCACCGATTGATGCCACAGTTGAGAGTTTGGTTAATCCAAGAAATGCCACCAACATCAATCAACCACAAGCTTTAATGCGCCTTGCGCCTAAATAGCTGGCTAATCCTGAGACACAACCACTTTACCCAGCATGTCACCTTGCTCAACCAAGGTGTGCGCCTTGGTTAATTGTTCAGCATTGATTGGACTGAGTGTTTGTGTTAGGTTGGTGGTTAGCTTGGATTCATCAACCAGTTTAGACACCTGATTAAGCAGATTGTGTTGCTCAATCATATCCGCTGTTTGGTACATCGAGCGGGTAAACATCAGCTCCCAAACCAGGGTCACGCTCTTATTCTTAAGTAGATTAATGTCATGTGCTTGTCCAGCACTGGCCAATAGGCAAATACTGCCTTGTACGGCAACCACCTCAGCCAACTCTTCAAAATACTCGTCTGGATGACCCATGCACAAAATATACTCAGGTG
>CAZMJI010000003.1:0-38913 GCA_964566765.1 uncultured Piscirickettsiaceae bacterium | reverse complement strand
CTGGGATAGTCTGATTGAGGCTCAATTTGAAACAGCGCAAAGTTGTTTTGATCGCACAGCTGTTTGATCTGTGTCTTTTCACTGGCGCTCAGTTCATCGGGATTGTTGATCTCAACCAGGGCGGCTTCGATCGAGGTAACGGCGCCTTCAAGCTTGGCGTCACGCCAGTGCTTGTAGGTGTCGTTGTTGCTCAGTAATGTGTTAGCCATTAATGCGCTTGTTAATTACCCATTGCTGCGCAATTGACAAGACGTTGTTAACCACCCAGTATAGCACCAGACCTGATGGGAACCAGAGGAAGAACAGGGTGAAGACAAATGGCAACGACATCATGATCTTGGCCTGCATTGGATCCGGCGGTGTTGGATTCAGCTTTTGCTGCACAATCATTGACAGACCCATGATGATTGGCAAAATGAAGTATGGGTCTTCGGCTGATAAGTCGGCCAGATACCAAAACGGTGTTTGTCTTAGCTCAACCATCTCCAGTAGTACCCAATATAGCGAGATAAAGACTGGAATCTGTACCAAGATTGGCAGACAACCCGAAGCCGGGTTAACCCCTTCTTTCTTGTACAGCTCCATGGTCTTAACGCCCATCTTCTGTTTGTCATCGCCATAGGCTTCTTTGATTTGCTCTAGTCTAGGCGCCAGCTTGCGCATGCCCGCCATCGAGCGGTAAGACTTTTCACTCAGCTTGTAGAAAGCCAGTTTAATTAAGATGGTGAGAATAATAATCGCATAACCCCAGCTGTTGACCCATGAGTGAATCCAGTGCAGTAGTTCAGCCAGCGGCTTGGCGATGATAAATAGCACACCATAGTCAACCGTCTTATCGAGGCCTGGCGCCACCACATCAATACGCGCTTGCTCCTTAGGGCCAACATATAGACGGTTGGCTTTGAGTGTGGCACTGGCACCCGGGGCAATGGTATTGGCCGGGTTAACCGTGGTTAGTAAGTATTTGCCGTTACTAGACTTAGAAGAGTAAGTATGTGTTTCATTGGCATCTGGGATCCAAGCTGCCAAGAAATAATGCTGTACCATGGCCCACCAACCACCTTGAGACTTGCTGTCTAGGTTGGTATCGAATTCGTCGAAGTCCAGCTTTTCAAACACTTCTTCGTCGTCAAATCTGGCACCACCACTAAAGGTTGGCATCATCAGAGACGACTCATCAATGGCGTTACGTGCCAGCTGCGTATAGCTGCTCACATTGATGTTATTATTGGTTTGGTTAGCGACTTGATAGTCCACAGTCACCACATAGCTGTCGCGTTCAAAGTGGAAGTTCTTAGTAACCGATACCCCACCACTTTGATAAGTCAGTGGTACGGTTAGCGTATCGCCTGTCATCACGTAGTTGTTTTGCGCACTGGTGTAAGTGCTGTGATGAGTTGGCATCACGTTTTGTGGCAGTAGGCCACTCTGTGCTTGGAACAGCTCGCCAGGTTTGTTGCTCAGTAGCTGGAACTTGTCTTCAGAACCCAGAGAGATCGGGTACTGGTTTAGGTGAGCGCTTTGAACTGTACCGCCCTTTAGGCTAATTTGCAGATCTAGCGTATCCGTGCTCACCGTCACAAATGGCTGCGCCGACTGGTTGGCTTGTGCGCCCGGCAGGTCTGAGGTGTTGTTGTTAACCACGCGAGGTACGTCAGCACCGCTTGTCTCCGCTGCCACAGCGCTTTGTTGCGCCACAGGCTGTACCACTACAATTGGGTTGCCGTGTTCGTCATGAGTGGCTTGCCATCTGTCCCACAATAGGAAGATTGATAAACCAATTGCAATAATAAGAAAGAATTTTTGATTGTCCATAATAAGTTTGTGTAGTTATTTTTTGGGTACCGGATCGTATCCACCTTCATGCCACGGATGGCACTTACCAATTCGTTGCGCGCTTAATTTTAACCCTTTCAGCGCGCCGTGTGTCTTAATAGCGTCATAAGCATATTGCGAACAGGTAGGCTGAAAACGACAATTGGATCCCAGTAGTGGTGAGATTAACCACTGATAAAGACGAATGGGCAGTAGCAGCAGGTAACGCATTAGCTGTTTGCGGCTTGCGCTAGCAGGCGAGATAGGTCGCCAGAGAGGGTGGTGTTATCGGCTTGTTTGCCACGCGACATCACCACAAATTCTGTGTTAGAGAGTTGTTGCTGGTTGAGGCGAAACACTTCGCGAGCGATGCGTTTAAGACGATTGCGGTCCACGGCGAGACGATGGGCTTTTTTGGAGATGGCCAAACCTAGTCTAGGCTTTTTTTGACCTGGGCGAGTCATCACTTGCCAGTATTTGCCGCGAATCATATGACCCTCGGAAAATACCAAAGAATAATCGCCCGGCTTTAAGATTTTGAGATCTTTTGAAAGTCTAAAAGACACCTAGGCTGCTAGACGCTTACGACCCTTCTTTCTACGAGCGCTTAATACAGCACGACCCGCTTTAGTACTCATTCTTGCTCTAAAACCGTGCTTACGCTTACGCTTGATAACACTAGGTTGGAAAGTTCTTTTTTGCTTCATAACAAATACCGCCAATAAAAACTTATAGATTTTACCATAGTTGTGACGTATGATGCAATGATGAGCCTGACTTATTGGCTAATGTTATTAAAGATGCCGGGCGTGGGTGTAAAAACCTTCTATCGGGCTTTGCGTGTCTTTGAATCACCCGCAGCGGTGTTCACATCATCCAAACAAACCTTGTTGGCAGCCAAGGTGTTTAGCAGCAACACCATTGAGCACATTCTTCAGGCTGACGCCTCCTTGGTTGCAGCGGACTTGCATTGGGCTTCTCAGCCAGGCCATCATTTGATTAGCCTGATTGATGAGCAGTATCCCGAGTCTTTAAAACAGCTATCAGACCCACCACCCCTGCTATATATTCAAGGAGATCCAAGACTATTAACCCGTCAGCAATTGGCCATTGTCGGTTCTCGTAATCCCAGTGCTGGCGCCAAACAAGATGCGTATCGATTCGCCAAAGACCTGTCTCAACAGGGTCTGGTGATCACCTCAGGCATGGCCATGGGCATTGACGCGCAAGCGCATCTAGGCGCATTGGAAGCGGGCGCGCCAACCATTGCGGTGTGTGGCACGGGACTGGACCGAGTCTATCCATCAACCCACCGAGTGTTGGCCGAGCAGATTGCCAGCCGAGGCGCCTTGGTATCAGAATTGCCGATTGGCAGCGCGCCGTTGCCAGGCAATTTCCCCAAAAGAAATCGCTTGATTAGCGGCTTGTCACTGGGCGTGTTGGTGGTGGAAGCCAGCCTCAACAGTGGCACGCTGATCACCGCCAGACTCTCGGCTGAACAAGGTCGAGAGGTATTTGCCCTACCCAGTTCGATTCACAATCCTTTGGCCAAGGGGCCGCATTCTCTGATTAAACAAGGTGCTGCTTTGGTGGAGAATATCGAAGATATTCTAAGCGCCCTGCCCAGTGTCAATAGAGTCGCCAAACCGGCTTTAGATGGTGATAATGACACAAAAAAAAGACGCACTAATGCCAGCGAGCTATTAAAATACTTGGGTTATAATGCCGTGAACATGGACGAGCTGGTTGAAAAAAGTGGCCTTAGCCCCCAAGTAGTGACTCAAGAGCTGTTGAGTCTTGAGTTGGATAACCAGATCGAGAAAACAGCTTGCGGATACATATTAACAAGGTAGCACCCTATGACAAATAACATTCTTGATGTCCTAACCTATATGTTCGACTTCTTATTTGAGGAGGCGGAACACGGTTCGGAGCAGCAAATTGACGATCAAGCGCTAAAAGCCCATCTGTCGGATGCAGGCTTTGATACTGTGCGCATTGATAAAGCACTGAGCTGGTTAGAGAATATTGCCGCCTTGCAAGACGGCAACCTCAGTCCGTTTACGGCCACCAGTGGCTCAATGCGTATTTACAGCGACGCTGAAAAGACCAAATTAGACACCAAGGCGCGTGGCTTCTTGCAATTTATGGAAAACGTCGGTCAGTTGGATGCTAATCAACGCGAGATGATTATTGACCAAGTGATGTCATTGGGTGATGCCAGCATCAATTTAGAAGACCTTAAGTGGGTGGTGATGATGGTACTGGGCAACAGCTCTGACAAAGAGACCTCAACCGAATGGCTAGAGTCGATTGTTTTCTTAGATGAAAATCGCACCGTCCAATAATGGCCAATAATCTTGTCATTGTTGAGTCGCCAGCCAAAGCCAAAACCATTGAAAAATTCCTAGGCAAAGACTTTACGGTTAAATCCAGTATCGGTCATATTCGTGACATGCCTAAGAAAGACATGGGCATTGACCTGAACAATAATTTTGAGCCGAGCTATATCATCAGTCCGGACAAGAAAAAGGTCGTCTCTGAGCTCAAAAAGTTGGCCAAATCAGCCGATCAAGTCTATCTGGCAACGGATGAGGACCGCGAGGGAGAGGCCATTGCTTGGCACCTTTTGGAGGCGCTCGGCCTGCCAAAGACCACACCAAGAATTGTCTTTCACGAGATTACTAAGGGTGCCATTACCCAGGCCATTAGCGCACCGAGACAGGTGGATTACCATTTGGTGGATGCGCAGCAGGCGCGTCGCGTGATTGATCGCCTGGTGGGCTTTGAAATCTCACCAGTGCTATGGCGTAAAATCTCTGGTGCTAAGTCCGCTGGCCGTGTGCAATCACCGGTGGTGAGACTGGTGGTAGAGCGCGAGCGTGAGATTGCCAAGCACGTGGCGAACAGCAGCTTTAAAACCAAAGCAGAACTACTAAGCCCAAGTGGCGAAGTGCTAGAGGCCAAGCTTAAACAAGAGTTTGAGACCCAGGCGCAAGCGCAAGATTTTTCTGAAGCACTACTGGGCGCACAACTGAGTGTTAATAGCATCGAGCAAAAGCCAGCCAAGCGTTCACCTAAGCCGCCGTTTATTACCTCTACCTTGCAGCAGGAAGCCTCACAAAAGCTAGGCTTCTCGGTTAAGCAAACCATGAACATTGCACAAAATCTGTATCGTGAAGGCATTATCACCTATATGCGAACCGATTCATTTACCTTGTCGGAAGAAGCACTCACGGCAGCAAGACAGGTGATTGAGCGTGAGTATGGCTCAGATTATCACCAACTAAGACGCTTCAAAACCAAAGATTCCAGTGCTCAAGAGGCGCATGAGGCGATTCGTCCAACCGATCTGAACAAGCCAGAAGTCTATGGTTTGGATGCCCAGGCACAAAAACTCTATGGGTTGATCTACAAGCGTACTTTGGCATCACAAATGAGCGAGGCGCAATTGCAAAAAACCCAGGTTGAGATTGGTGTCTCTACTCGAGATGAGGTGTTCGAAGCCACCGGTGAGATGTTGGTATTCCCAGGCTTTTTAAGCGTCTACAATTATCTGTCTAGCGACGACAAACTATTGCCTGCGCTGCAGACGGGTGACAATCTGACGCTACAACACAGCCTATCTAAGGAGAGCTTCTCCAGAGCAAAAGCACGTTATACCGAAGCCTCATTAGTGAAAACCATTGAAGCCATGGGCATTGGCCGACCATCAACCTTTGCGTCGATGGTATCGACCGTGCAAGATAGGGGCTATGTGGTCAAAGAAACCCGTGAAGGTCAGGAGCGCGCTTATCAATTTGTTGAAATTACCGATGGCGTACTTAAGGCTGATAGCGGTATTGAGATCACGGGTGCTGAGAAGAACAAACTGTTCCCAACCAATGTGGCTTATTTGCTAAACGACTTTTTGGTTAAGAACTTTAGCAATGTCATTGATTACGACTTTACCGCCAATTTGGAGAACGATTTCGACAAAATTGCCGCCCAAGATGCCGTTTGGCAAGAGGTGGTGGGTGCGTTCTATGGACCATTCCACGAACAAATTGAAGCCGCTAAAGACATCTCTAGAGAAGAAACGCATGGTGCCCGCGATCTGGGTGTTGATCCAGTCAGCGGCAAGCCAGTGTCGGTGCGTTTTGGTCGTTATGGCGCGTATGCGCAGATTGGCACTCAAGAAGATGAAGAGAAACCGACTTTTGCTTCGCTGCGTTCGGCACAAAATATTGAGACCATTACCCTGGACGAGGCCCTAGAACTGTTTAAGATGCCACGCACGGTGGGCGAAACTGAGGACGGACTCACCATTAAAGCCAACTACGGCCGCTTTGGCCCTTATCTGCAGTACGGCAAAAAGTATGTGTCTTTAAAGGAAGACACCCCGGAAGAAGTCAGTCTGGAACGCGCCTTAGCGTTGATTGCTGCCAAAGAAAAAGCCGATGCTGAGCGTGTGATTAAAACCTTTGACGACTCTGACGTGCAGATTCTAAATGGTCGTTTTGGTCCTTATATTTGGAACGGTAAAAAGCGCGGCAAAGGTCAGAAGAACATCACCATTAAGAAAGTGTTTGGCGACAAAGAACCGGCGGAACTGACCTTGGAAGAGTGCGAAAAGGCCATCGCTGGTAAACTCAAGCCCAAGACCAAACCAAAGAAGAAAGCCACCAAGAAAACTGCTAAGAAAAAAGCCTAAGCGCTTTTGGCCACAAACACAGCAGGTATTATTCGCCCTGTAGACGAGGTAAAATATCCTTGTTTTTAATGACTTAGGGTTATGATGTTACTACTTAGTGAAATTATGATTGCCAATCCGCAGATTGAGGACTTTGAGTCTTTGGTGGAGATGGTGAAAACCGTGGCCAAATCATCCGATGAGCGTTTTTTTCGTATGGATGTGAAGCCGGATTATATTGACACACCTGAGAATTGGGAGGACCGCTTAGAAGCGGCTTTTTACTAGATGGGAAAATACCTAAACAAGGAACAAATCTTTGACGCGGAAGAGGCGGAAGATTTGTATGCCAATGAAGAGCAGTTAAGCGCCAAGCTTGAGTTCTACGAAAAACGCCTAGCCGAGCAAAACGAAGCAACACCGGTTGAAGAGCGGGTTAACACCCTGCTGGAGATTGCGCGTATTCAGGTTGAGCGCTACCAAGGTGCAGACGCTTGGGACAAGGCCATGCAGGCCTTTGATCTGGCCAAGGATAATGAGCTTTGGGAGCATGCAGTTGAAGCCTGTGATGCCATGTTCTTATCGGAAGGTCCTGACAGCTTAAAGGCCTTGGGTCATGCCATTTGGCTAGGGGTAACCTTTCCGGTTAATCCAGAGCTAACCGTGGCTGTACTGCAGCACTTGGTGGATGAGTCGCCAAAAGGCGCAGACACCAAAGCTTATGCAGCTGCGGTGGCGCACTACATTACCTCAGTGCGCCGTGGTGCCGATGATGACTTAACGGTATTTGCCTTGCAGATGGTGGCAGCCGTGGCGGACGAGCATTCACACGTAACCGATCAATCCAGTTTTGATCTGTGGCGTAGAACCTTGCAGCTGGACAAGCCAGAAGTGTTTTTGCCTAAATTCTCGGGCGCCATCGACCAATTGGTGGGCGAGAATTGGTGGATTGATAGAGATAAAATCAGAGCGAGTATTGATGAAAATTAAAGTTTGTGGTTTTACCCAAGCGCAAAATGCCAGAGAGGCAGCGCTGTTGGGTATTGATGCGATTGGCCTGGTGTTTTATGACCAGTCACCACGTTGTGTCAATACAGACCAGGCCAATGCCATTATTGAGGCGCTGCCGCCGTTTATCAATCGAGTCGGTCTGTTTGTTAATGCTGAGTCGGACTTTGTCGACGAAGTATTGTGCGAAGTGCCACTAGATACCCTGCAGTTCCACGGTGATGAGGATGCTGCCGAGTGTACACAATACGGCATGCCGTTTATTAAAGCCCTGCGTATGCGTGAAGACACCAACTTAGTACAGATGGCCGACACCTATCATCAGGCCAGCGGTCTATTGTTAGATGCTTTTATTCAGGAGGCCTATGGTGGCACCGGTGAGCGTTTTGACTGGTCGTTGGCTAAGGTTGAGATTGAGCTGCCAATTATTCTGGCCGGCGGTATGAATGCTGATACGGTGGCGCAAGCCATTGCTCAGGTGTCACCGTATGCGGTCGACGTTTCCAGTGGCGTGGAAAGCGCAAAAGGCATCAAAGATATTGATAAAATAACACAATTTATTCAACAAGCACGATCGTGAGCTATTCTCTACCCGACGACAACGGACATTTTGCACAATATGGCGGCGCCTTTATGCCAGAGACCCTGGTAACGGCGGTCACTGAGTTAAAAGAAGCTTACGAGCGATTGAAGGACGATCCAGAATTCCTCAGCGAATTCGAGCACGATCTAAAGCATTATGTGGGTCGCACCACACCGCTGTACTTTGCCGAGAACCTAACCCAAGAATTGGGTGGTGCCAATGTCTATTTAAAGCGTGAAGACCTCAATCATACCGGTGCGCATAAAGTGAATAACACCATTGGCCAAGCACTATTGGCCAAGCGCCTAGGCAAAACTCGTATTATTGCAGAGACTGGTGCGGGCCAACATGGTGTGGCGACCGCGACTGTGGCAGCACGCCTGGGTCTGGAGTGTGTGGTGTATATGGGCGAGGTCGACGTGGCGCGCCAGGCACTAAACGTGTTCCGTATGAAACTACTGGGCGCCACCGTGGTACCGGTTTCCTCGGGCTCAAAAACCCTTAAAGATGCGCTAAATGAAGCCATGCGTGATTGGGTCACCAATATTGACGATACTTTCTATATCATTGGTACTGTGGCTGGCCCACATCCGTATCCGATGATGGTGCGCGACTTCCAAAGTGTGATTGGTCGCGAGGCCAAAGCGCAATTTGCCGAGCAGGCAGGTGGTCTGCCAGATGCCTTGGTAGCGTGTGTGGGCGGCGGTTCAAACGCCATCGGCCTGTTCTATCCCTTTATTGATGATGCTTCGGTTGATATCTACGGCGTTGAAGCAGCAGGCTATGGCATGGACAAAGGCCCAACTGCACATGCGGCGCCACTTTGTGCTGGTAGTGTGGGTGTACTACATGGTAATCGTACCTATTTAATGGAAGATGAAAATGGCCAGATTATCGAAGGCCATTCAATCTCAGCCGGCCTGGATTATCCAGGTGTAGGTCCTGAGCACGCGTATTTGAAAGATTCGGGTCGCGCTCAGTATGTTGCCATTACTGATGAAGAGGCGCTAGCGGCATTCCACACCTTAACCCGTGTTGAAGGTATCTTGCCAGCTCTGGAGTCTTCGCACGCAGTGGCCTATGGTATTAAGTTGGCCAAAGAACTGGGCCCAGGCAAAAACATCATTGTGAACCTGTCAGGTCGAGGCGACAAAGACATTCACACCATTGCCGAGATTGAAGGCATTAAGTTTTAAGACTTAGCTTCTCGGGTTCTTAGCCACCAGGTTAGAATCAACAGTTGTAGCAGTAAGACTGGAATCACTGAGAGCTGTACCACCTCCCAGCCAAAGTTAAACACAAACCAGCCAGCCGAAAGCGAGGCAATTGCTTGCATGCCAAAGATCAGTAGATCATTGACCGATTGTACGCGGTATTTTTCGTGTTCATGATAAGCGCGCGGTAGCAAGCTGGTGCCACCAATAAACAGAAAGTTCCAGCCCACGCCCAGTAGCACCAAAGAGATCCAATAATGCAGCAGCATATGGTCAATCAGTGCCACCGCCACGCAGACAAAATATAACAGCACACCGGTTAGCATCATTTTGCTGACGCCGATCAGTCGCACCACCAACGGGGTAAACAGCGATGGCAGGAACATCGCCACCACGTGAGACTGAATCACCATTTTGGTTTGCGCCAAGGAAAAGCCATCGATCACATGCATGCTCATGGGGGTGGCGGTCATGATGTAGCTCATCACCACATAGCCAACCGCGGCACTGGACATGGCCACAATAAAGACTTTTTGTTTGGCGATCTCAGCCAGTGGTCGGCTGGGTTTGGCGGCTTCTTCGGCGCTCACTGTGATCGGTTGATAGAACCACAACAGCGCAAATGCCAATACAAAACACAGACCAATCAAGACAAACGAGCCAACAAAGCGCACCTCAAACAGATGCTGACCTAAGGTGGCCAGCTCAGGCCCTAGAAAAGCCGATGCCAAGCCGCCAATCAGTACCGCCGAAGCGGCACTGGCGCTTAGATCTGGCCCTACACTTTCAATGGCGGCAAAGCGAAACTGGTTCATGGTGGCTGTGCTCAGTCCCAGCAAGAACGTACTGAGACAAAATAGCATAAAGGACTCGAGCTGTAGGGCGATAACAGCCAGGGCCAATACCAGCAGTACGTAGACACACACGCCTAAGAATACTGGGCGTCGACCCAGTTTTCCCATCAGCGCATTGACCGGCACAATGCTGGCGACGGTGCCTGCCACAATCAAGGTGACTGGCAATGTTGATAGAGATTGTACGGGTGAGAGTTGTGAGCCGATAATGCCGCCTAAGAAAATCACAAACACACTGAGTGACATAAACAGCGCCAAGCTGGCGGTTAAAATCCAGACGTTTCTAGGCAGTTGAGAGAGCATTACTGCTTTTTAGGGCGTTGCCAGTTTTTCATCACCAGCTGCTTACTGCGACTTAGCGACAATTGTTCTTCAGGTGCACGCTTGGTGATGGTGGAGCCGGCACCAATGGTGGCGTTTTTCTCGATGGTGACTGGGGCAACCAGTTGTGAGTCTGAGCCGACAAACGCCCCGTCCTCAATGATGGTTTGGTGTTTGTTAACGCCGTCATAATTACAGGTGATCACACCTGCGCCAATATTGACATCCTGGCCCATGGTGGTATCACCCACGTAGCTTAGATGTGACACTTTGGAGCCTGGACCGATGACAGATTTCTTCACCTCAACAAAATTACCAATCTTAGCACCGGTTTTAATCTCAGCTTGTGGGCGAATGCGCGCAAACGGTCCGATACTCACGCGATCTTCAATGACCGCATCTTCAATCACCGAATTTGGCAAGATAGAGACATTTGATCCTATTTTTGCGTTTTTTATGCTGCAATTTGGCGCAATTGTGACATTATTGCCAAGACTAACCTGGCCTTCAATCAGCACATTCACGTCGATTTCACAGTCTTGACCATAGGTCAGTTCGCCACGACAATCAAAGCGTGATGGATCTCTTAACAGCAGCCCGCCTTGCATTAGTTGATTGGCCAGATTTTGTTGATAGATGCGCTCCAAGGCAGCCAATTGTTGTTTGTCGTTGACGCCAGCCACTTCGTCTTCATTGTCAGCGATCACCGAGGCAACTTGCTGACCATCGGCCACAGCCAGGGCGATGACATCGGTTAGATAGAGCTCGCCTTGGGCGTTATTGGTATCCAGTTGCGCCAAGTATTGTTTTGCCAGGGCGGCATTGAGCGCCATCATGCCGGTATTAATCTCGCTGATGTTGAGTTCGTCGTCGCTGGCATCCTTGTGTTCAACGATGGCGCTAATGGCTTGTTGTTCGTTGCGCACAATACGGCCATAGCCAGTTGGATCATCAACCACGACAGAGAGCAGACCAATGCCACTCTGTTGGCTTTTTTCAATCAGTAGGGACAGGGTTTCTTGTTTAATCAGCGGCACATCGGCATACAACACCAAGACCATGGCATCATCTTCAATCTCTGGCATAGCCTGGATCAGTGCATGTCCAGTACCTAATTGTTCGGCCTGATGCACCCAACGAATAGACGGATCTTCAAAGGCTGCTTGCACCTGTTCACCGCCAAAGCCATACACCACGTGTAGGGTGTCAGCCACCTCATTGGCTCGCGCCAATACATGGCCTAATAGTGGCTGATCAGCCAGGGGTTGTAGGACCTTGGGTTTGCTGGAGTTCATACGCGTGCCTTTGCCCGCGGCCAAAATAACGGCGTGAATACTGCTCATGGGTAATTAAAAGTCCTCAACAATCGGGTTTTGATCTAGGTAGTTCTCGGTAATGCCCGGCACTAAGAAAGTCAGGGTACCAACTACCTGGTTGTTTTGTCGACCGATGCTATAAGTTACAGCGCGCATGCCAATCGGCGCGTCTTTAAACAGGTCGGCAAAATTTCGAGCACGACGAGACTGTGATAAGAACTCGTCTTTGCTGATAAAGGTGTATTTAATGCTTTGTTTTTGATAGGCCTCGTTTTCAAAATCGGCAATCAATTGAGTAAATTCGCTTTTGTTGAACGTGTTGGCACTGACTTCGAGAATGTCAAAGCGGTTTTGCCCGTCCTCAATCAGCGCTAGGTCAAATTGCGTTTTCAGCGCATAATACATCTTTTGAATTTTGCTGGCATCAGTTAGTGGCATATACAACACCACCGAGACCAGGCGATCTTTTAAAAAGCGAAAAGCAATCTCAGCATTCTCACCAGCCAGTGAGTGATTGGCCGAGCACAGCGTGCCTTGTTCATACTTCTGTGAGCAGTCTTCCAAGGTTAGGGCTTTTTGCAAGTAGGCTTTGGGTGTGCCAACCATAAACTGCTTATACAGACGGATCGGTTCGCCCGCGTGTGCCAAGACCATGGTCAAGCTGAACAGTCCGAAAAAAAACCAGCGCTTCATAAGCCATTTATTTGTTGTGATGGCTACATTATAAGAGAACCTTGGGTGCAAAATACAATAAAATCAGGCGCTATGAGTGAGCAGTGCTACCATTGTGGACAAGCCGTTAATAACAGCAATCGCATTACAGCTGAGGTTGAGGCGCAAGAGAGAGATTTTTGTTGTGTGGGTTGTGCCAGTGTCTGTCAGACCATTTATGGCAGCGGTATGGGCTCATTTTATTCGCAACAAAGCGGCACGATTCTGCCTGCTGCTGAGCTGGAATACCCCCTAGAGTTCTACGATTCAGAGGCGTTTCAAAATCCTTTTTTAGAGACCTCAGAACCGGGCACCAAAACCATTACCTTGATTGCTGAAGCGATTCACTGCGCTGCTTGCGTCTGGCTGATTGAGCGCACGCTATCTGAGATACCTGGGGTGGTTTGGGCACGCGTTAACCTCACTGACAAACGCATCCGATTGAATTGGCGCGATGAGGAAGTGGCCTTGTCAGTGCTGATGCAAAAATTGGCGGATTTGGGCTATGCGGCCATGCCTTATGAACAGAATTTGGCTGAAGCCAAGGCCAATCAACACAACAAGAAAATCTTGTACCGCATTGGTTTTGCTGCCTTTACCATGATGAATCTGATGTGGATTTCCATCGCCATGTACACTGGCGCTGCTGAAGGCAAGTATTACAGTTATTTCCAGTACCTGTCATTCGCTTTGGCCACACCAACCTTGTTCTACTCAGGCTGGGGCTTTTTAAGTAGCGCTTATGCTGGGGTTAAGAACGGCTTCCTCAACATGGACGTGCCGATTTCCATTGGCGCGCTGACCACCTATATTTATTCAACCTATGTGCTGTTTGGCAACTCCAGTTCAACCGAGGTGTATTTTGACACCGTGGTTAACTTTATCTTTGTGATTTTGATTGGTCGCTACTTAGAGGCCTCTAGCAAACGCTCAGCTCTGTCCGCTTCTAGCTCTCTGCAGCAGCTGCAACCCAAGGTGGCTCTGGTGAAGGACGGTGAGCAAGAAGTGATTACCCCAATTAGTAATATTAAGATTGGCGATATTGTATTGATCAAGCCAGGCGAGCGCATTGCCGTGGATGGCCAGGTGGTTAAAGGTCATTCGAGTGTGGATGAGTCACTATTAACCGGTGAATCTCTGCCAGTTAGCAAGGCTGTTGATGACGAGGTGTTTGCCGGCTCGGTGAATGCCAATGGTGCTATGGAAGTCAGCGTGACCAAGCTGTCGCGTGATTCGGCACTGAGCAAGATTGTGGATCTAGTGGAAAACACCAAGCAGACCAAAAGCTCGATCGTTTGCACCATTGATCGCATCATTCCTTATTTTGTTGCCATTACCATCACCCTGGCGATCGCCACCTTTATCTATTGGTACAAAGAAGACTTTGATTTGGCGCTGCTAAGTGGTGTTAGCGTACTGATTATCACCTGTCCTTGTGCCTTTGGCCTGGCCACACCAATGAGTATTGCGGTGGCTTCTGGGGTGGCTGCCAAGAAGAAAATCTTGGTGAAAAATGGTGACGCCTTAGAGGTGTTAGACAAGGTTGATAATATTGTTTTTGACAAAACTGGCACCCTAACCTCAGGCACCTTCAGTGTCTCTCAAGTGGTGTCAGAGCAGGATCATGGACACTTTATTCAATTGCTAAGCAGCCTTGAAAAAAACTCCGAGCACCCGCTGGCCAAGGCCGTGGTTGCCGCCAATGAGAGTGATGAATTGTTAAGTGTTGAAGACTTCGAGGTGGTGCCGGGCAGCGGCGTCGGTGCGCGTATTGGCAGCACTCATTACCGCGTGGGTAACCTCGGCTTTATGTTGGCGGCGCCATCAGCAGCATTTGCGCAGACGGCGCTTGAGTTGGAACAACAGGGCCATACCTGTATTTGGTGTCAAGACGACCAGCAAATTTTAGGCTTTGTGGCCCTCAAGGACCAGGTCAAGGTTGATGCCAAAACAGCCGTTGCGCAACTTAAGGCGATGGGCAAGCGTGTGAGTATGCTGACTGGCGACAGTGAACATGTGGCGCAGTGCGTGGCCCAAGAATTGGGCATTGACCAGGTGATTGCCGGGGTGTTGCCGGCAGACAAGGCTGCGCATGTGGCGCAAATCCAACAAACAGGCACCACCCTGATGGTGGGTGATGGGGTTAATGATGCGCCAGCTTTGGTGCAGGCAGATACTTCGATTGCCATTGGCTCGGGCTCGGATATCTCCGCACAACACGCTGATATCGTGGTGCTTAAACCAACGCTGAGCCCGATTGTTGAAGCCATTCGACTGGCCAAGAACACCCAAACTACGATTAAACAAAACATTGTGTTTGCCCTGGCTTATAACGCAGTGATGGTGCCACTGGCGATGATGGCCAAGGCCACGCCACTGTTTGCTGCCATTGTGATGCCGATCTCCTCACTGATTGTGATTGGCAATGCGGTTCGACTCAAGTCAAAGTCATAAAAAGGCTATACACAAGCAATCAACTAGTATATAATTCACCCTCTTTGATATTTGACAAAGTTTGACAACCATGAAAACAGACATTCATCCTGATTACAACGACGTGAAAGTAGTATGCTCATGTGGCAGTTCTTTTGAGACTCGCTCTACCGTTGGCAAAGAAGAACTTCACCTAGATGTTTGCTCACAATGTCACCCGTTCTACACTGGTAAACAAAAAATTATGGACAGCGCTGGTCGTGTTGAGAAGTTCAAGTCTCGCTACGCTGCTTTCAAGCGTTAAACGCTTAGCAAATCCAATAAAAGAAGCCACTTTAGTGGCTTTTTTTATGCGCGAATCGTTATAATTGGAGCATTGTTTTTTATCTGAATCAACATGTCATTTGATTATATTAATGCGCTACTAAAAAAGCCCACATCTCGTACCCCAATTTGGGTCATGCGCCAAGCAGGTCGTTACCTGCCAGAGTATCGCGCTACTCGTAAAAAAGCCGGCGACTTCTTAACCTTGTGCAAATCACCAGATCTGGCTTGTGAAGTAACGCTACAGCCGATCGATCGTTATGATCTGGATGCGGCTATTTTGTTCTCAGACATTCTCACCATTCCAGATGCGATGGACTTGGGTCTGTATTTCTCAGAGGGCGAGGGACCAAAATTTACCAAACCGATCAGCACAACTGCTGATATTGAGAATCTTAAAAAACCGGATATTGGCAGCGACCTGGCCTATGTGACCGATGCGGTGTCTACCATTAAAGGCGCGCTGAATGGCCGTGTGCCACTGATTGGTTTTACCGGCAGCCCTTGGACCCTGGCAACCTACATGGTCGAAGGCGGTTCTAGCAAGAACTTTGCCAAGGTCAAAGGCTTGATGTATGAAAACCCAAGCTTTATGCACCAGTTGTTAGACAAGTTGGCAGATACTATTATCGATTACTTAAACGCGCAGATTGCATCGGGTGCAGACTCGGTGATGGTGTTTGATACTTGGGGTGGCTTACTAAATAAGCAAAGCTATGAAGAATTTTCATTGCGCTACATGACTAAGATTGTAAATGGCATCACGCGTGAATATGAAGGCAAAACCATCCCAGTGACGCTATTTACCAAAGGTGGCGGCGCTTGGTTAGAGCAGATTGCAGGCAGTGGTTGTGATGGCGTGGGCCTGGATTGGACGGTTGAGCTGGGTGATGCGCAGCGCCGTGTGGGCGCTCAAGTGGCCTTGCAGGGCAACCTAGATCCATGTGTATTGTATGCGTCGCCAGAGAAGATTCGCGATGAGGTGAAAAAAGTATTGAACCAGTTCGACGGTGATACTGGTCATGTGTTTAACCTGGGCCATGGTATTTCGCCAGACGTCAACCCAGAGCATATGAAAGTCCTGGTTGATAGCGTTCACGAATTCACCCAGAGATAAGCCATGTCAAGACTTCAAGGCGTTTTTTCAAGTATTAGAGCACAAAACTCTAAAGCCTTTATTCCGTTTATTACCGCCGGTGATAGTGGCCTAGACAACACCTTGGCGCTGATGCACACCTTGGTGGCCAGTGGTGCTGATGTGATTGAATTGGGGGTGCCGTTTTCTGACCCCATGGCTGACGGCCCGGTGATTGCCAAGTCACACGAGCGTGCGGTGGCCGATGGTGTGAGCCTAAGCGACGTATTGGCCTTGGTTAAGCGCTTTAGACAAGACAACAACGACACAGCCATTGTGCTGATGGGCTATCTAAATCCGATTGAAGTGTACGGCTATGAGCGCTTTGCTATCGATGCGCAAACTGCGGGTGTGGATGGTGTGCTGGTGGTGGATATGCCGCCGGAAGAAGCGCATGATTTGAAACAATGTTTGGATCAGCATGAGATTGACTTTATTTTCTTGGTGGCACCAACCACCACCGATGAACGTTTGGCATTTTTGGCCAATATTGCCTCAGGCTTTGTGTATTTCGTCTCATTAAAAGGCGTGACCGGCAGCGGTAATCTGGATGTGAACCTGGTGAACGAGAATCTAAGACGCATTCGTCAGACCATTGAATTACCAGTCGGCGTGGGCTTTGGTATTAAAGACGCTGCCAGCGCCAAAGCGGTGTCTGAGTTGGCCGATGCGGTGATTGTTGGTTCGTCGCTGGTTAGTTTTATCGAGCAATACGCTGAAAATAGAGATAAAATGATGGCAACTGTTGCGAGCTTGTCGAGCGAGATCGCCCAAGCAATTAAATAAGGAGTTAAACCATGAGTTGGCTTGAAAAGATTCTACCGTCAATTACCAGTGTGGGTAAAAAGAACATCCCTGAGGGACTTTGGAGCAAGTGTCCAAAATGTGAAGCCACCTTGTATTCTGAAGAGCTGGTGAAGCTGAATTATGTGTGTCCAAAGTGTGACCATCACATGCGCATTGGCGCTAGAGAGCGTATTGACAGTTTTCTAGACGAAGAAGGCCAGGTCGAGATCGGTGAAAACCTGCAGTCGGTCGACCCGCTAGGTTTTAAAGATCAAAAGAAATACAAAGATCGTTATGTGCAGGCGAAAAAAGCCACTGGTGAAAACGAAGCACTGATCGTTAAAAAAGGCACCTTACACGGCATGAATGTGGTGGTGGCAGCCTTTGAATTTAAGTTTATGGGCGGCTCTATGGGCTCGGTTGTGGGCGAGAAATTTGTGCGTGCTGCGCAAGAGAGCCTGGCCACGGGCGCGCCACTGATCTGCTTCTCGGCTTCGGGCGGTGCGCGTATGCAAGAGGGTCTGATCTCTTTGGTGCAAATGAGCAAAACCTCATTAGCGGTTAAGCTGATGGATGAGAAGAAAATTCCATTTATCTCAGTACTAACCGATCCAACCATGGGTGGTGTCAGCGCCAGTTTTGCCATGTTGGGCGATATCCATATTGCAGAGCCTAATGCGCTGATTGGTTTTGCCGGTCCGCGCGTGGTTGAGCAAACCGTAAGAGAGGAGTTGCCACCAGGCTTCCAACGCGCTGAGTTCTTGTTGGAAAAAGGTGCGGTTGATATGATTGTTCACCGCGGCGAATTGCGTGACAAGGTGCATCAGGTGCTTAGTGCGCTGACGCACAATGGCTAAATACCGCATTAGTTACCAACTCAATCATGCCAATGGCGCCCTGGTTGACGCCTCAGACGACACCCCATTAGAGTTCGAGTTGGGCGACGGCCAATTGGACCCCTGCCTAGAATCTTGTGTTGCCACCTTAGAGGCGGGTGACGAACAAACCTTCCTATTGACTGCCGACCAAGCATTTGGTCCGGTTTATGATGAAGCTTTCCAAGTCATGGATCGTGCAGATTTTCCTGCAGAACTGGCCATTGAGTTAGACAACGTGGTTGAGTTCCAAACACCGGCAGACGAGGCTTATGTGGGTCGTATTCATCACATTGAAGGCGACCAAGTCACCATCGACTTTAATCACCCGTTAGCGGGCGCTGACGTGTCGTTTCAGGTGCAAGTCCTAGACAAAAGCGAATGAAAATTTTATTGGCCAATCCTCGAGGCTTTTGCGCTGGTGTGGATCGTGCCATTGAGATTGTTGAGCGTGCGCTGAAGATTCACGGTGCGCCGGTTTATGTGCGTAACGAGGTGGTGCACAATAAGTTTGTGGTCGACGGCCTTAAGCACAAAGGCGCCATCTTTGTTAAAGAGGTAGATGAGGTGCCCGACAACCAAGTGGTGATTTTTAGTGCCCATGGGGTGTCACAACAGGTGCGCGCCAAAGCGCATGATAAAAGTGCCACGGTTTATGATGCCACTTGCCCATTGGTGACCAAGGTGCACAAAGAAGTGGTGCGACAGCAAAAGCAAGACACTCAAGTCTTATTGATCGGCCATAAAGGCCATCCCGAAGTCGAGGGTACATTGGGGCAATCGGCTCCGGGCAAAGCGGTTAGTTTGATTGAGACGGTTGAGGATGTTGAACGGCTGCAGGTGCTGGATCCTGAGAAGGTTTCTTATACCACGCAAACCACCTTATCAGTGGACGACACCCAACACATTGTCAGTGCATTAAGAGACAAACTACCAGGCGTCAACGCGCCGAAAAAGGCCGATATCTGCTATGCCACACAAAACCGACAAGATGCGGTTAAAGCACTAATGGCATCATCTGATGTGTTGTTGGTGCTGGGCTCAAAAAATTCGTCCAACTCAAATCGCCTGCGAGAGATTGCGCAAAAATTGGGCAAGGCGGCTTATTTAATCGATGGCGCTAATGAGATCAACCAAGCGTGGTTGAATGGGGTGTCTGTGGTCGGTGTAACCGCGGGCGCGTCAGCGCCCGAAGTATTGGTGCAAGAGGTGGTGGATTATTTGACCGACCAGGGTGCTAATGAGATCGTTGAAGTCAGCGGCGCCGAAGAAAACGTGCACTTTCCAGTGCCTGAGACATTAAGAGAGTATTAAACAAGGAGACAATTCAATGGCAAAAACAGCACTTATTTGTGGCTCTTATGCATTCGATTCTATTATGGTTTTTCACGACCAGTTTAAGAACCATATCCTGCCAGACAAGGTACACATGCTTAACGTGTCATTTATGGTGCCAAGCATGCGTAAGGAGTTTGGTGGCTGCGGCGGCAATATTGCTTACAATCTACACCTGCTAGGCGCCAACACCATTCCCATGGCAACCGTTGGTGAGGACTTTGCGCCGTATCAACGTTGGATGGAGTCACAGCATATGAACACCACCCACATTAAGGTGATCGAAGGCAGCTATACCGGTCAAGCCTTTATCACCACGGACATGGATGACAACCAGATTACCGCGTTTCATCCAGGCGCCATGGGTGAATCACACCAAAATAAGGTCTCTGATGTGAGCGCGGTTGACATTGGCATTGTCTCACCTGATGGGCGTGACGGCATGATTGAGCATGCTGAGCAGTTTGCTCAAGCCGGCATTCCATTTATCTTTGATCCAGGCCAAGGTATGCCGATGTTCTCTGGCGAGGAGCTCATCCGTTTTATCGATCAAGCCAGTTATGTGGCGGTTAACGACTATGAGTCACAAATGCTGCAAGATAAAACCGGTCTGAGTTTGACTGAGGTGGCGGCCAAAGTCCAAGCCTTGATTATTACCAAGGGTGGCGAAGGTAGCGAGATCCACACCGATGGTGAGATCATCCAAATTGCACCGGCCAAGGCCGAATCAACCCAAGACCCAACCGGCTGCGGTGATGCTTATCGAGCAGGCTTGCTTTACGGCATTATGAATGAGCTGGACTGGCAAACTACTGGACAATTGGCAGGTTTGTTAGGTGCGATTAAGATTGCGCATTTGGGCACGCAAAATCACCGGTTTGATTTGGACAGAATCGAGCAACTTTATCAGACGCATTACCAAGCGCCATTGTTTCGCTAATCGTCTTTTGGGGCAATACAGCTTTTTCTGAGGAGAAAAGTGTCGGGCAATTTGCCCCAAAAGTTCGCCTATTGTAACACAGTTCAAAATGCACCATTTAATCAATTGATACCTTATTTGGTCCTAGACCAACCCATTGGCAAATTATGTGGTTTTTCCGCAAAGTGCTAAAATGGACCAAATTTATAGTTTATAATGAGGCCATTTTTTAGTATTTAGGTTGTCTCTATGGAAAGTTTAGAGAAATTATTTGAGCTTAGAAAATCGTTGGCTCGCTATGAGCAAGACATGGGATTTGAGCAATTGTCTGAGGTGGAAAAAGCCGTACTTGCGTTTATTATGCATACTGAGAATGCCAATATTACCGCCATTACCAAAGATCAATATTTTGCCAAATACTCGCTATCAACCATCAAACGTGCCGTGGGTGTGTTATTAGAAAAAAATATCATTTCAGCCACGCAATCTAGCGCCGATAAGCGCGCCATGGTATTAACTTACAACCAGTAATCTCCAGTCTGTCCTGAGACGTTCTCACTAACCCCCTAACATTTAGGGGTTATTTTGACCTTGATTTGATTTTAGATATGGTTTACAATCAACCATAATAGTATCGAGTTCGGGTTAATATGGAGACCATCAAGCACAACATTATGGCCGTTGTTTTGATGCTATCGGCTTATTTTATGATCGACAGTGTGGGACGTTTAAGCCTATCAGAAGGCAGCGTCCTGTTTCTGCCGCTGGGTGCTCAGGTGCTGGCCTATTTGATCTTTGGCTATCGGGTGCTACCCGGCATTGTGGCAGCCAACTTTTTGGTAGGCTGCTTGCTGTGGAACGATTGGTTCGGTAATGGTTTTTACGGCTTCTTCGGCCACGTGGTGTTTGGGTCAGTAGCGCCAATTATGGCCATTTATCTGATGCGTTCAATGCACCTAAGTGACTTTTTTAAAGAAGGTCAGATTAACTTTCGACACATTATCTTTTTGATTTTGCTAACGGCATTGATTAGTACCTTAGGCAAATTTTTTATCTACACCAACCACATCGTCGAAACTTTTGATCCAGTGCATTTTTTATGGGTGCATCTGGTGGGCGGCATGCTCGGCGGGTTGGTGTTTGTGGTGCTGGCACTTAAAATGTTACCACTGTTTACCCGCTCATTCTAAGCCAGCGATCGGATGAGCGACCCCACTTCGTCGAACCTGGCTCTATCCTCAGGCATGGACTGATTAATGATCAGTTGGTTTTGCCCTTTAAGCTGATAGTGTTGGCCAGGTTGCTGTACCAGCTTGATGATCTTGATCGGCTCAATCGGTGTGGCGTCACTAAAGCTAATCAGCGCCTTGTCGTCGTCAATATAAACCTTGGTCACCCCCAGCTGCTCGCAGATCAACTTTAGGCTGGCGCTGGCAAAGAGATTTTTACTGGCTTCAGGCAGTAGGCCAAAGCGATCAATCAGCTCAATTTGCAATTCTTTCAGGGCGTCGTCGTTAGCGCAGTTGGCAATGCGTTTATACAACACCAGGCGTTCGTGCACGTCATCCACATAGGTTTTGGGAATAATGGCCGGGATACAGCCCTCAATCTCAATCTCAGCGTGAATCGGTTCATCCAAATTGATGCGCTTGCCTTCTTGGATGGCACGAATGGTGCGCTTGAGCAAGTCGTGATACAAGTTAAACCCAATTTCACTGATCTTGCCCGATTGGTTTTCACCCAATAGATCACCCGCACCTCGAATTTCTAAATCGTGGTTGGCGAGCATGAAGCCTGCACCCAACTCTTCCAAAGATTCAATGGCGTCCAAGCGCTTTTTGGCGTCGTCGGAGAGCGATTGATGAGATTTGATCAGCAGATAAGCATAGGCCTTGTGATGGGAGCGGCCGACGCGACCCCTTAATTGGTGTAATTGTGCCAGGCCAAAGTTCTGCGCATTATTGATAATGATGGTGTTGGCATTGGGAATGTCGATACCCGTCTCAATAATGGTGGTGCATACCAACACTTGAAAGTGTCCATGGTAGAAATCGCTCATGATGCGTTCCAACTCTTTAGAAGGCATCTGACCATGTGCAATGCGAATGGCCACCCCTGGCATCAGCGCTTCGAGCTGAGCTGCCATATTGTCAATCGAGTCAATGTCATTATGCAGAACAAACACTTGGCCACCACGATGCAATTCTCGCGAGCAAGCCTCTTTAATGTTGTCATCATGCCACTCTTGTACAAAAGTTTGAATGGCGCTACGCTTGGCCGGTGGTGTGGCAATGATAGAGAGTTCTCTAAGTGATCCCATGGCCATATTCAGGGTGCGCGGAATTGGTGTGGCGGTCATGGTTAGGATGTCGGCCTCACCACGCAATTTTTTCAGCGCTTCTTTTTGTTTGACACCAAAGCGGTGTTCTTCATCAATAATCACCAATCCTAGATTTTGGTAGCGTACACCCGATTGAATGATCTTATGGGTGCCCACCAAGATGTCGATCTTGCCCTGAGCGAGCTGTTCGATGATGTGGGTTTGCTCTTTGGCGCTTTTAAAGCGTGATAGCGACTCAATGCTGACTGGGTAGTCGGCAAAACGATCGACAAACGATCGATAATGCTGATTGGCCAGCAGCGTGGTTGGCACCAATAGCGCCACTTGTTTGCCCGATTCAACCGCTAAGAATGCAGCACGCATGGCAATCTCAGTTTTGCCAAAGCCGACGTCACCACAAACCAAGCGATCCATCGGTCTGGCAGAGCGCATATCGGCCAATACTTCGCCCATGGTTTTGAGTTGATCCGGGGTTTCTTCAAACGGAAATTTGGCCACAAAAGTGTTGTAGGCATCACCCGGCTCATCAAAGGCAAAGCCCTTTGAGGCTTCGCGCTTGGCATAGATTTCTAGCAGGTCGGCGGCCACATCATATAGCGCCTCTGAAGCCTTTTGCTTGGCTTTGGACCATTGTGGTGTACCCAGTTTGTGCAGCGGCGCATGATCAACTGAGGCGCCAGAATATCGGGAGATCAGATTGAGCGAGGTGATGGGCACCATGAGTTTGGCATCATTGGCATAGGCCAGTTGCAAGAAGTCTTGTGATTGACCGTCATAGCTTTGTGTGACCAGGCCGAGATATCGGCCCACTCCGTAGTTTTCATGCACGATAGGATCGCCAATTTTTATCTCTACTAGCGAGCTAATGGCCTCATCAAAATCCTTGTGTTTGGCACGACGGCGACGCTGTTGGGCGACTGCCTCCTGGCCAAATAAGTGGGCCTCGGTAATGATGGCAACCTCTGGCGTCATCAGGCCCAGTGCGAGCTCGGATTGGGTAATGCTTAGTGCGTGCTGGCTGTTGGCAAAAGCCGTAAAGTCTTCAACCGCCTTAACCTCAAGCTGGTGACCTTCAAGCAGTTCAATCAGCAGTTGTTGGCGTCCCGGCGATTGGCAAACAATCAGGATATGTTGGTTTGAACTTTGGACAAATTTGGCAAATTTTTGCAGTGGATTTGGCGCCTGTGGCTCAATGCGTACTGGTGGTAATAGTTTTGAGCCAAAGTTCAGGTGCCCGGGTTTCTGAGTCAGCGCAGAGGAACCTAGAGAGACGTGTTGGCGCTGCTTGAGTTGTGAGAACAGCTCGGGTTTTTCTAAAAACAGCTTGCTGGGCGTTAGTGCCGGGCGATCCAGGTTTTGCTGGGCCTGTTCAAAGCGCTCTGTAATACTTTGGTAGTTGGCTTCTACACGCTCGGACAAGCCTGAGAAGCTGGCCACCAGAGCGTTATCTGGCAGATACTCAAACAGACTTTGCGTGCGGTTAAAAAACAGCGGTAGGTAGAATTCCGTGCCGCTGGGGATTCTACCCTCAATAATCTCATTGTATAGCCAGCTGGAATTATCGAATTCTTGAGTGTAATTGCTTTTAAAAACCTCAATTGAGTGGCTATCTGTTGCAAACTCCTTTCCTGGAAGAAGCGATATTTGTGCCACACTTTGATCTGAACGCTGCGTGTCAACATCAAAGGTTCGAATTGACTCAACCTCCTGATCGAACAAATCCAGACGATAGGGCTGCTTGGCGCCCATGGGAAATAGGTCGATCAATGAGCCGCGCACATTAAACTCGCCATGCGCCATCACCGTTGGCGTACGTCGATAACCCACTTTAAGTAATTGCTCGCTTAAATACTCAATCTCGAGCACGTCGCCACAGGTCACTTGAAAGCTGTGTTGCTGAATAAACTCAGCGGGGCATAGGCGGTAGGTGAGCGCTTCTAAGGTACACAGTACAATACCACGTTGTAATTTTTCTAGCGCCAAGAGCGCCTGAATGCGCGACGAGGTAATGTCTGGATGCACCGAACATTGGTGATCATAAGGCAGAATCTCCCAATGATCAAAACACACCAAGTCCAGATCTGCCGCATAAAACTCTAAGGAACGATGCAATTGGTTAAAGTGCGCAATGTCATTGGCGATCAACAGCACCACATTGGATTGTTGACGGACAAATTCGCTAAGCGCTAAAACGTCGGCACTGCCATAGAGTGAACCCCAATGACTTTTATTGCCCTGGGCAAAGAGTGCTTCCTGGTGAGAGAATAGTAGTGCCACGGCAGAAGAGCTCGGCTAGGCTTGATTGGCCAGCACATCCAGGCCTTCGTTTTCTAGCATGCGTACCAGTTGAATCAAAGGCAAACCAATCAGTGTGTTAGGATCATCGCCTTCTAGGCGTTCAAACAAGCAAATACCCAAGGCTTCTGATTTAAAACTGCCAGCACATTGATAGGGTTGTTCGGCCAATAGGTAGTTTTGTATTTGTTGGTCGCTTAGGGCTCTAAATTGAACCTGGTAATTTTCTACAATTGTTTGTATATTGCCGCTATCTGTATTTAAAAGAGACAAACTGGTTAAAAATGTAACAGTTTTTCCAGCGCTTTTCTGGAGCTGCTCTACCGCGTTTTCATGGGTATGTGGCTTGGTTAAAATCTCATCGCTTGCACCATGGCCATCCGCCAAGGTGGCGACTTGATCTGAAGCGATGATCAGTCCTTGGTGAGTTTTGGCTACCTCGTGAGCTTTTTCTTGACTGAGGCGATAAACCAGGTCTCTAGGGGTCTCATTGGCGCGCCTAGATTCATCAATCTCGGGCGAGACGCTCTCAAACGCCAAACCCAATTTGTCCAGAACTTGTTTTCTAAACGGCGAAGATGATCCAAGAATTAACGACACGTTTGACAGGGGTTTTGTAAAATAGAGACCATTTTACTAGACACGATAGCTCATGCGTTTATCAATTATTGTTGCCATGGATGATCAGCAGCTGATTGGCAAGGACAATGGCCTGCCTTGGCACCTGCCAGCTGATTTGGGTTATTTTAAGCAAACCACCACAGGCAAAACGGTGCTGATGGGGCGCAAGACCTATGAATCAATTGGTCGACCACTGCCCAATCGTCGCAACATTGTGATCAGTCGTAACAGCGCTTTTGAAGCGCCAGGCTGCGAAGTGGTTGAGAGTATCGAGCAAGCCTTAGCACTC
Organism: uncultured Piscirickettsiaceae bacterium; assembly: GCA_964566765.1. Lineage (GTDB taxonomy): Bacteria > Pseudomonadota > Gammaproteobacteria > PS1 > Pseudothioglobaceae > Thioglobus_B. The sequence goes on along the minus strand of CAZMJI010000003.1, from coordinate 13,066 downwards.
GCTCAGGACGAGCAAGAAGTGATGGTGATGGGCGGCGCGTCTTTTTATCAGCAAATGCTACCGCAGGTGGATCGACTCTATATTACTCAGATTGAGGGAAGTTTTGAGGGTGATGCCTATTTCCCAGCCTTTGATCGTGATGCTTTTGTTGAAACCAAGCGTGAGACGCATCAGCCGGATGAGAAAAATCCGCACACCTATCATTTCACCATTTTGGAGCGCCAGTCATGATCAAGCTATTGGGGGTGATGATGGCCATGGTGATGCTCTCGGGTTGTGTACTCACCAAAGTGGTTACCGTACCTATGCGGGTGGGCGGTGCAGTGATTTCCGTGGTGCCTGGCGTGGGTCAGGAGATTGATGACGCGATCGATGAGACCGCCGACATCATTGACGCCATTCCAATCTAAATTGTCTCTTTAGACTAAAAAGGCCGCGAATGCGGCCTTTTTAATTAGTTGGCTTTGGCCGCGTTCAACACGCGTTTAAAGTCTTTTGGCATGACCTTAACGAAGTGCTTAAGCGCCTCATCCCAGTTTTCTAGAATGCGCTTAGCCACTGCCGAACCTGTGTAGTCCGCATGATTTTGCAGATAGTGCTTCAGTTCAGCTTGAGCTTCATCATCCATTGGATCAAGATCAACCATGATTGGATTAACCATTGATTCAAACGTGTTGTTGGCGTCATAGATATAAGCAATACCACCACTCATACCTGCACCGAAGTTACGACCGACTTCACCAAGGATAATGGCACGACCACCGGTCATATACTCACAACCATGATCACCCACACCTTCAACCACGGCGACTGCGCCTGAGTTACGCACACAGAAACGCTCAGCCACACGGCCTGATAGATAAAGCTCACCACCGGTTGCACCATAAGCACAAACGTTACCGGCAATAATCTCATCTTCAGCCTTGAAGGTTGAATCCGCTGGCGGATGTACAATCACCTTACCGCCTGATAGGCCCTTACCCACATAATCGTTGGCATCGCCTGAGACTTTTAGGGTCACACCGTTGGCCAAGAAGGCACCCAGTGATTGACCAGCAGAGCCGTTGAAGTTAATCTGGATGGTGTCAGCAGCCAAAGTGTTGCCACCACGTGCTTTCACCAGGTATGACGAGAACATCGCACCCACGGCGCGATCGACATTGGTAATCGGCGAGTCAATGCTCACTGATGTGCCGGCTTTGATCGCTGCTTTGGCCTCATTGATTAGCTGGTTATCCAATTGCAATTCGATCTGGTGATCTTGCTCGATGCTTTGGTAAGTGCCTGTATCCGCATGTGGCTTTTGGGCTGGCATCAGTAGCGCATCTAAGTTGACCGAGCTTTGCTTCCAGTGCTCGATGGCATCATCCATCTCTAGCATATCCACACGACCAATCATCTCATTCACCGTCTTGAAACCAAGCTCTGCCATGATCAGACGCATCTCTTCGGCCACCATAAATAGGTAATTCACCACGTGCTCTGGCTTACCGGTGAACTTCTTACGCAGTTCCTTGTCCTGCGTGGCAATACCCACTGGACAGGTGTTTAAGTGACACTTACGCATCATGATACAACCCATGGTAATCAGTGGTGCGGTTGAGAAGCCGTATTCTTCAGCACCCAGTAGCGCGGCAATCGCGGCATCACGACCGGTTTTCATTTGACCATCGGTTTGAATGATCACACGCGAACGCAAGTCGTTCATCACCAAAGTCTGGTGCGTCTCGGCCACACCCAGCTCCCACGGTAGACCCGCGTGCTTAATCGAGGTGAGTGGCGAGGCGCCAGTACCACCATCATGACCAGCGATTACAATGTGGTCAGACTTGGCCTTGGTTACACCTGCGGCAATCGTGCCCACACCAATCTCAGCCACCAGTTTCACACTGATGCGCGCTTCAGGATTAGAGCGTTTTAGGTCGAAGATCAGCTGTGACAGATCCTCAATCGAATAAATATCATGGTGTGGCGGTGGTGAAATCAAGCCCACGCCTGGGGTTGAGTGACGAATCTTGGCAATGCCTTCGTCCACCTTGGTGCCCGGCAGCTCACCACCTTCACCTGGTTTCGCACCTTGTGAAACCTTAATTTGAATCTCATCAGCGTTGTTTAGGTAATCAATGGTCACGCCAAAACGACCTGAGGCCACCTGCTTAATGGCACTGCGGCGTGAGTCGCCATTGGCATCTGGAGTCCAACGACTTGGGTCTTCACCACCCTCACCAGTGTTAGATTTACCACCCAGACGGTTCATGGCAATCGCCAATGACTCATGTGATTCGGCTGAAATCGAACCAAAACTCATGGCACCTGTGGCGAAACGCTTGACAATTTCTTTGGCGCTTTCGACCTCGCTGATATCAATCGGCGTGCCTTGTTTAAACTTCATCAAACCACGTAGGGTTGAGTTGCGCGTACCTTCTTCGTTGGCATGCTTGGCAAAATCCCAATAGGCTTTTTCGTCGTTATTGCGAGCCGCTAATTGCAAATTGGCAATGGTGTTTGGCTCCCACATGTGGCGTTCACCACCACTACGCCAGTGGTAGTGACCTAGGTTGTCTAAAGTGCCGGTTTCGTAAGCATTGGCATGGCGCTTTTCAACTTCGCCTTGCAGTACATCAAAACCAACGCCGCTAATACGTGAGGCGGTTTCAAAGAAGCACTTGTCCATAACTTCAGGGGCCAGACCGACGGCCTCAAAGATTTGCGCGCCTTTGTAAGATTCCAGGGTTGAGATACCCATCTTTGCCATCACCTTGAGCATGCCTTTGGCCACACCTTTACGGTAGTTGGCAATAATCGCATCGTCACTTTCAATCTCAATCATGTTATCGCGACGGGCTTGCCATAGCGCTTCAAAGGCCAGGTATGGGTTAATGGCATCGGCACCATAACCCGTCAGTAGACAGAAGTGGTGCACTTCGCGCGCTTCACCGGTCTCTAGTACGATACCCACTTGCGTACGCTGGTGGGTTGCTACTAAGTGCCTGTGTAGGGCTGATGAGGCCAATAGTGCTGAGATCGGTGCACGATTCTCGCCCACATTGCGGTCTGATAGAATGATCAGCGAGTGACCATCGGCAATGGCTTGCGAGCCTTGCTGACAAATCTCATCCAGCATGGCTTCTAGATTTTTACCCGCAGACACATCGTAGGTCATATCGATGGTCTTAGTAGTCCAACCGCGGTGATTGCAGTGTCTTAGTGCTGCGGTTTCTTCATTGGTTAGAATTGGGTGATCGATCACCAAGCGGTGTGCATTCTCCGCCTTGTTTTCTAATAGGTTGCCTTCTGGACCAATTGAACAGCGTAGTGACATCACCACTTCTTCACGAATGGAATCAATTGCTGGGTTGGTTACCTGGGCAAATAGCTGCTTGAAGTAGTCGTAGATAATGCGCGACTGATCAGATAAGCAGGCCAGTGCTGAGTCGTTACCCATTGAGCCGACTGGATCTCTAAGTTCATTGACCAGTGGCAGTAGCATAAATTGCAAAGTCTCTGTACTGTAACCAAATAGCTTTAAGCGGTGTACCAGCGACTCTGGATAGAAACCATGTCCTTCTTTGTCACAAGTCAGTTCAGACAGGTGAATTTGCTGCTCGTTTAACCAATCTTGGTATGGGTTCTTGGCGGCAAAATCCGCTTTAATGGCTTCGTCATCAACCAGTTCACCCTTGTCGAAGTCAACCAGGAACATCTTGCCGGGGCGTAGACGACCCTTGGTTTGAACATTGTTGCTTTCCACGTCAACCACACCGACCTCAGAGGCCATGATCACACGCTTATCATGAGTGATGTAGTAACGCGAAGGGCGTAGACCATTTCGATCTAGTACCGCACCAATATAGTGACCATTGGTAAAGGCGATTGACGCCGGACCATCCCATGGTTCCATCATGTTAGAGAAATACTCGTAGAACGCTTTTTTCTCTTCGCTCATGTTGGCATCGTTCTGCCAAGCTTCAGGCACCATCATCAGTACCGCCTCTTGTAGTGAACGACCGTTCATCATTAAAAATTCCAAGACGTTGTCAAAACTACCTGAGTCCGAAACTTCGGTTTCAATCACTGGTAGAGTTTTGTTCAAGTCTTCTTTAAACAAGTCACTGGCCAGCACGCCTTCACGGGCACGCATCCAGTTGTAGTTACCTTGACGGGTATTAATCTCACCATTGTGCGACATGTAACGACAAGGTTGTGCACGGTCCCAAGATGGGAAAGTGTTGGTTGAGAAGCGCGAATGCACCATCGCTAGGTAGGTTGAAAAACTTGGATCTGACAAGTCTGTGAAGAAATCCAGTACTTGTGAACCCATCAACATGCCCTTGTAAATAATCACCGTGGTTGACAGACTGCAGACGTAGAATAGCATGGCCTCAGACAGACTCTCATCGGTTCTAATTTGGTGCGAAACATGCTTTCTGATAATAAATAATGCGCGTTCAAAAGCGTCGTTATCGGTGTCGCCAGCCTGCACAATAATCGGCTGTTTGATCACTGGTTGCGAGTGGCGAGCCGTGTTACCCACATCAGCCTTGTCGGCATCAACAGGCACATCGCGCCAGCCTAGTAGTACTTGACCTTCGTCAGCAACCGCTTTGGCAAAGGCCTCCATGCAATGGGTGCGTTGCGCATCGTCTTGCGGCAAAAATACATTACCCACACTATAGCTGCCCGGCTCAACTTCAACGTTAAACAGCGCTTTGATTTCCTTGGCGAAAAACTCGTGCGGAATGTTGGTTAAGATACCTGCACCATCACCTGTGTTGGCCTCACTACCGGTACCACCTCGGTGGTCCATTCTGGCCAGCATCTCTAGCGCATCGGTGGTAATTTGGTGTGAAGGCTCAGCTTCCATATGGGCGATAAATCCAACGCCGCAATTATCCTTTTCAAAGTTTGGGTGATATAGACCAGTTTGTTTTGGCAAGTGTAGTAATTGTTGACTCATTTCTAATACGGTTACTTAAAGGCTTTTGTCAGCGCTTTTGCTGGACAAAATTTAAATCAAAAAAATCGCCCAATTATAACATAAATCAGCACTTTCGACCGGCCAAATACACATTCTTAACATGTTTTTCACCAGGTGCGAATGGTAGAATAAGCCTTTTATTGATTGACCTTAATACCGCCATGTTAGCTGTTATCTCGCCTTCAAAAACCCAAGACTTTGAGCCTAGCGCGGTGCGCGAGTTTACGCATACACGCCAGGCGCAACAAACCTTGTCTTTGGTTGAGATACTTAAGCAATACTCTGCCCAACAACTGGGCGAGCTGATGTCTATTAGTGATAAGTTGTCAACGCTAAACTTTGAGCGCTTTCAACACTTTAGTGAGGAATTTACCCTGGACAATGCCAAGCAAGCCATCTTGGCCTTTAAGGGTGATGTGTATAACGGCATTGATGCGCCGACGTTGTCAACCGATGACCTGACCTTTGCACAACAGCATGTGCGCATGCTCTCAGGACTGTATGGGGTGATTCGTCCGCTGGATTTGATCCAGCCCTATCGTTTGGAAATGGGCACTAAGTTGGCCAATGCCAAGGGGGCCAATCTGTATAAATTCTGGGGTGATCAAATCTCCCAAGTACTGAACGAGGATGAGTCTGAGGTGTTGGTGAACCTGGCCTCTAATGAGTATTTTAAAGGCATCGACAAAAAGGCGCTGAACGCTCGAATTCTGGATATTGCTTTTAAAGAAAATAAAAACGGTCAATATAAGGTGATTGGCATTCATGCCAAGCGTGCCAGAGGCTTGATGGTGCGTTATTTGATTGATAACCGTCTTGAGAATCCTGAGCAGTTGAAAGGCTTTAGCACTGAGGGTTATGTCTTTAACCCGTCGCTCTCAAGCGACAGCACATGGGTATTTACGCGCGATTAGCGCTAAAACAAAGTTGCGTTTTATGCCAGGCGCCAGCCGATTTTTGTCTATGTGCTGATTGTCAGCAACAGTTAAGTAGCCACACCCAGCGCTGTCGTTGCTGTGCACTGAAGTTAGACTCGGCGTGTGATTTTTGTGCCCATTGCCTCACTCAAGCGCCGCATTTTTCTCGCACTTATGCGCTGTATGACTACAACTCCACTTGTGCGCAACTGATCAAACGCTTTAAATTTGCTGGAGAGTTGTGTATTGGGCGCTATTTTGCCGAGCGTTTGGTGGACGTATTCGAGCGCATTGAACCGCACTACGACGTTATTATCCCCATGCCGCTGCATCCAGACAGACTCAAACAAAGAGGCTATCACCAAGGACTGGAATTGTTGCGGGTGATTAAGCGCTATGGCATACCCATTGACAGCCGTTGTGTGGTGCGCAGCAAACCGACGCAAGCCTTATCGTTGTTGAGCACGCATCAGCGCCATAGTGAGATCAAGGGTGCGTTTTCTGCCCAGCCAGTGGCCTATCAAAATGTGTTGTTGGTTGATGATGTGATGACCACAGGTGCCAGTCTGAATGAGCTGGCCAAAACCCTAAAGCAGCAAGGTGGCGTTAAGCGCTGTGACGCCCTGGTGGTGGCGCGTGCCTAGAGCTGGCTGATGCCGGCCACGCCTTGGGCGCCACAAGATTGGGCTTGGTCCAAGTCTTGCGCACAGAGGCCACCCAGAAAATACACGGGAATATTGAGTTGACTCGCCACTTGCTGAGCTGCTTCCCAGCCAATGGGTACGGCTTCTGGATGGCTAATGGTAGGCTTTACAGGTGAGATCACCACAAAGTCTACGCCCAACGCCTGGGCTTTAAGTGCTTGTTCTAAGTTGTGGGTTGAAGCGCCCAATAACTGATCTTGTGCACAAGGTCGCTCACTCAGTGCGAGCATCTCAGCACTACTTAGATGCCAGCCATCAGCTCGGTGTTGGTCAAAGTCTTTTGCTGGCAGATTAAGTAAAATCTTGGCATCATGTTGACGGCATTTGTCGATAACTTCGTCAATAATATCGTTATTTACTGGTTTTTTGCTGCGAAGTTGTATCAGTTTTATGCCTGATTCTAGGCGCTGCTCGAGCTGCGCCATCCAACTGGAACTGCCCAGGTTATCTGCTGGCGTGATCCAGTATTGATTGGGCAAGGTGAGGGTGTGAATAAAGGCACTCATGGTTGGCAGCAGCGGGTAGTCAAACAAGCGTTCAGGCCGACACCAGGCAACCGCCTGACCTTCTGCACCCTGTGGCTCACCATGATAGTGCTCAACTCGGTAAATTAATAACTCCACCAAGCGATCAGCATACTGATGGCGCATGCGTTGGTGTAGTGAACAGCCAGATACCTCGATACCCAACTCCTCCGAAAGCTCTCGCGTCAGTGCCGCCTCAGGGGTTTCGCCAGCTTCAATCTTGCCACCAGGCAGCTCCCAGTAGCCACCCATAAATTGGTGGGTTTGGCGCTTGGCAATAAAGATTTCATCATTGGCATTAGTGAGCATGCCAACAACAGCCTTGACGGTTTTCATAACGGCGTCGGTGGTAAAATGGCCCTATTTTAGCATCGGGCAGTTATGGTAGGTCTGGCAGATAAAATTCAAGCACTCAAAGCTGATGCCAGTTTATTAGGCGAAAGTCTGATGGGGCTTGAGAAAGAAGGTCTGCGCGTGTCACGTAGAGGTGGTCTGTCGCAAGCATCGCACCCAAAAGCCTTAGGCTGTGCACTAACCCACCCTCACATCACCACCGATTTTGCTGAATCGCTGATCGAGCTGGTAACCCCGCCGCTAAAAGGCGCCCAGCCTATGTTGGATTTTTTGGCCGACACTCAGCATTATCTGTATACCAATCTACCTAAGGACCAAAGCTTTTGGCCGGCCTCGATGCCGTGTGTGATTCGTGGACAGACCGACATTCCCATTGCGCAATATGGCAGTTCCAATCAAGGCAAGATGAAAACCATCTATCGAGTTGGGCTGGCCAATCGTTATGGTAGTGTGATGCAAACCATTGCCGGTATTCATTTTAATTACTCGTTTGCGGACAGTTTTTGGCGCCAATACCAAGCGCTCTTGGGCTGTGACCGTGATATGCAAAGTTTTAAGAACGAACAATACATGCACCTAAGTCGTAATGTGGTGCGTTATGGTTGGCTGATGACCTATTTATTCGGCGCCTCACCAGCGGTTTGTAAGTCGTTCTTAAATGGCTATCATCAACATTCACTGATTGAGTTTAATGACACCACTCTATACGAACCTTATGCCACTTCGTTGCGCATGGGAGACATTGGTTATCAAAACTTGGCTGAGGATGAGGCTGGTGTTAAGGCCAACTATAATTCTTTAGAGCATTATGTTCATGCACTCAAGGCGGCGATTGAAACCCCGTCTGACCAGTATGCTGAGCTGGGCATTAAAAAGGATGGCGAATACCAACAGCTTAATAGCAACATTCTGCAAATTGAAAACGAGTACTATGCATCAGTTCGACCAAAACCCTCACCTCAGGCGGGCAAGAAGCCGTTAGACGCATTGAAATCAGGCGGCATTGATTATATTGAGCTGCGTTCTATTGACATCAACACCATGCTGCCTCTGGGCATCGACCAACCACAGGTGCATTTTATTGAGGTGTTTTTGCTGTTTTGCCTACTTGAAGACTCGCCGCCAATTTCAACTCGCGAACAATTTGAGATTGATAATAATGACCAGTTAGTGTCCCATAGCGGGCGCAAACCCGGATTGATGCTCAGACATCGTTTTGAGGATGTGAGTTTGCAAGACTTAGGTCGAGAGTTAATGCAGCGCTTACTAGCGTGCGCCCAATTGTTTACGTCAGCGCATCAGGCGGCCGTGAGCGAGATTGCCAAGCGCATTGACACGCCTGAGCTCACGCCTTCGGCGGTGGCGTTGGCGCGCATGCGCAATCATAACCAAGGATTTTTTGACCACACCAATACCTTTGCCAAGCAGTATCGTCGTGAGTTCTGCGCCCGATCAGTCAATCAAGCGCATTTTGACTATCTGGACGAGCAAGCTAAAATCTCTTGTCAGAAGCAACAGAGTATTGAGCAAAGTGATAAACTGAGCTTCGATGAGTATCTCGCGCAATATTTTGCCCATGAATAAACAAACAACAATTTGCGCACTGGCCAGCGCTATGGGACGCGGTGGTATTGGTGTGGTCAGAGTGTCAGGCCCGCTGTCACGTTCGATTGCCAAGCATATGCTGGGCTTTGAGCCCAAGCCCCGATACGCACATTATGGAGATTTTCTTGACGTTGAGGGTAAGCTACTAGACCAAGGTGTGTCGTTGTTTTTTCCAGCGCCGCACTCTTTTACTGGCGAGGATGTCTTAGAGTTCCAAGGTCATGGTGGTTTGAGTGTGATGCGTGCCTTATTAGAGGCTTGCCATCAACTGGGTGCGATTTATGCCGAGCCGGGCGAGTTCTCTAAACGTGCTTTTTTAAATGGCAAGATGGACTTGGTGCAGGCCGAAGCCGTGGCAGATCTGATCGAAGCCTCATCAGAGCGTGCTTCACGCTCAGCCCTTAGGTCACTCTCGGGCGAATTCTCCAAACAAGTCAACCAACTCACCCAGTCACTGATTGAGTTGCGCGTCTTTGTTGAAGCCACCATTGATTTCTCTGATGAAGAGATTGACTTTTTAGAGGTGGAACAGGTCCAGTCCAAAACCCAGCAAATCCATGATGACATCCAGCGTATTCTAATTGCCAGCAAGCAAGGCGTGGTGCTAAGAGAAGGGCTGAATGTGGCCATTGCAGGTAAGCCCAATGCGGGTAAGTCTTCGCTACTCAATGCCTTAACGCAAGACGATAGTGCGATTGTGACCGACATCGCAGGTACCACGCGCGATGTGTTAAAAGAAACCATTCATATCAACGGTATGCCGCTTAATATCATTGATACCGCAGGCCTGCACCAGAGTGACGATAAAGTAGAGCAAGAAGGCATTCGCCGGGCTCATAGCGAAATCCAAAAAGCCGATTTGGTGCTGTTGGTGTTTGATGCACAGGAGGGTGAGCCCGACCCAAGCATCTTGCCGGCAGACCTCGAGCAAAAGCCGCTATTGGTGATTAAAAACAAGATTGATTTAACCGGTGAAGCCCCCACACTTGAGGCTCACGAACCAACGCAGATTAACCTATGTGCCAAGTCTGGCCAAGGGATAGATGCCTTGCGCCAACGTCTGTCTGAGATGGCAGGCTTAGACGAAGTGGGCGAAGGCGTGCATTTGGCGAGGGAACGTCATGTCCAGGCGCTGCAGATGGCGCTGGACTCGGTCGCCAATGCATTGGTGCAACTTAGTGCTGGTTCGGCTGAGCTGATGGCAGAAGACTTAAAACAAGCCGGGCAGTGGATGGGCTCGATTACTGGTGAGTTCAGCTCCGATGATTTGTTGGGCGAGATATTCTCTTCGTTTTGTATTGGTAAATGATCTAAGATAGCCGCTATGAGTATTAAGGCAAAATTCTATACTTACTTGGTGATCACCATCGCGCTCTCGCCTTTGTTGTTTTCAGCATTGGTCAGTGTTTATCACGAGCCCAATGGCTCAGATGTGTTGCTGAGCATCCTGATTTTGCTGATCTTTTTGGGCTTGTATTTATCCATCCGTAAAGACTTCTTACAACCTTTTAGCGATCTGCAACACTGGGTTGAAGACTATCGACACGACCAAAGTGCGCGCCTGGATGCGACCTACAAAACCACCTTCCAGCCAGTGGCCAGTGCCATTAACCACTTAATTGACGAAAACCAGCATCTGTATGATGACATGGAAAGCATTCTGAACAAACAAATTCAGCGCCTGAGTAAAAAGTCAGCATCATTGGAGACCCTGTATGGCGTTTCCTCCAAGCTGAACAAGATTCACTCGACCGATGAACTGTTCTCGAGTTTTTTGGAAATGTTTGTGAATATGACCGGCGCTTGTTCAGGTACAGTAAGAGCCTTGCAGGACGATGGCGAGTTACACCTAGTGGCCGCACAAGGTCTGGTTGAAGAGGATGGTCAAGAGACGCAGGTGCTCAATAGTGATTGTTTTTGCGGTGAAGTGTCAATGGCGCAAGATGCCGGTGTGCAATTTAGTGTGCATTCTTGCGCCCGCTGTATTGGCAAGGGCCCAAGCCAGCAGGCCAAGGTGGGTACGATCTTTATCCCGCTGAGATATCGCGGCAAGACCCAGGGTGTGTTCAATCTATTTTTCGACGAAGAACCGTCTTTGGCGTTTGATGAGCGCGCGCTACTAGAGTCAATTGCTGACAATATTGCCATGGCACTGGACAAGGCCAGACTGGATGAACAAAGCAAACGCATGGAACTCTCGCAAGAGCGCTTATTCTTATCACAAGAGATCCATGATTCTTTGGCGCAGACCATCTACAGCCTCAAGCTACAAATTAAAGTGCTGGGTGATCAAATCAAGGATGGTAACTCTGCCGATGTGAGTGCCAAGTTGGAGAGCTTGCAGACGCACATCTCGCAAGCCAATCGTGAGCTCAGAGCATTGATGAGTAATTTCCGTATGCCACTGGATCCCAAAGGCATCAAAGCGTCGCTGGAAAACCTGGCGAATCGCTTCCACAACGAAGAGGGTATTGCCACCTATCTGCAGGTAGAGGGCAAGATTACGCTCTCGCCGGAGGCGGAGATGCAAGTGATGCGCATTACTCAAGAGGCGCTGACCAACATTCGTAAACATGCCAAGGCGCGCAATGTGCGCATTTTGCTCTCAGCCAACCCTGAGTTACAGCTATTGATTGAAGATGATGGCGTGGGTTTTGAAAAGAATGAGAATGCTGCCGAAGTAATGGGGAATAATATTGGCATGAACATTATGAAAGAACGCGCCTCAAGAATTGGCGCCAGTATTGAAATTGAATCGGAAAAGGAAGAAGGAACGCGTATTATTGTCAACTTTGACCAACCGAAGAGTGCCTCATGAAGATCTATATTATTGACGACCATGCCCTATTTCGTAATGGTTTGGTCTCGCTATTAGAGTCGCAAGGCATTGAAGCCACGGCTTGCGCCTCAGCACAAGAGGGCCTGGATGAAATTCCAACCTTGGCGCTGGATATTATTCTATTGGATCTGCGCATGCCGCAGATGTCGGGTCTCGAGGTGTTGCAAGCACTGAAAGCCAAAGGTGTGAGAACGCCGATTGTGATGCTAACCACCAGTACCGAAGAAGCTGATCTGCGCAATTGTCTCAAACACGGCGCCCAGGGTTACTTGCTTAAAGACATGGATCCCGATGAGTTGGTTGAAGCGCTAGAAGACGCCATGCGCGGCTCGATTGTGGTGGCGCAGGATATGACCTATGTGCTGGCCAAGGTGCTGAAAAACGAATTGTCGGAAGAAGAGTCTTCGTTTGAGAATCTCACCAAGCGTGAGCAAGAGGTGGCTTGTCAGGTGGCCAGTGGTCATAGTAATAAAGTCATTGCGCGCGAGCTGGGCATCTCTGACGGCACGGTTAAACTGCACGTCAAATCCATTCTTAAAAAACTCTCACTCTCTTCTCGTGTGGAAGTGGCGGTGATGGTGACTGAAAAAGGCTATTGTAAATAGTGCTAACAAAAGGCTATTGTAAATAGCGTTATTTTTCACTTTCTATATAGTTATATATAACAACAATTATTAATCATGGACGGATATCAACAATTAGTCGCGGATGCACTCACTACAGTGGGCGAGGTCATGCCTTGGGATTTGGAAGAAGAGTTGGCCGGTGATCAGCCACCACTCCTATTGGATATTAGAGAGCCGGCGGAGTTCGAGATGATGCACATTAAAGACTCACTGCATGTGCCTAGAGGCGTGCTCGAAGGCGCTTGTTGTTGGAACTATGATGACACTGTGCCAGCACTGGCTGGCGCCAGAGATCAAGACATCGTGGTGATCTGCCGTTCAGGCAATCGCAGCGTACTGGCAGCACAAAGTATGCAACTGCTTGGCTTTGAGCGTGTGCGTTCACTTAAGCTGGGCATTAAAGGCTGGAATGATAACGACATTGAGATGGTTGATGGCCAGGGTCAAATCGTTGATATTGACGAGGCTGATGAGTGGCTCAATACCCCGGTGCCAGCGGACAAATTAGACCCAAATAAT
>CAZMJI010000002.1:0-42222 GCA_964566765.1 uncultured Piscirickettsiaceae bacterium | reverse complement strand
CTATAAGCATAGAAGAATTCCACCACAATATAGGCAGGCTGATGCTTTTTGGCCAAGTTAATCGCCTTGCGGATACTATTGACTCGATGCTCTTCCAGGCCTTTTTGACGATACAAAGCCTCGAAGTCTGGAAATAGCATCGACTCCACCACTGAGACAACAATAGGCATAGACATAGAAGATTATCTCAGTGTGGTCGTATTGGGTTAGTCCACCATATTGACATCGATGCCTTGCTCTAGCATTCTGGTCTGCAAGGCATTACGATAGGCATTGAAATCATCATGCGTCTGGTAATTACGACCACTCACAAAACTTAACACCGCATTAAAGTGGAAGCTATACAAGCGGTTATCGATCTCGATAATTTTCTGACCTTTATCAAACAGTAAGAAGCCTGGTCGATAGCTTAGATCATGCTGCTCAGCCACTTGTTTTGGCGTGACTTTGCTGCCATCAAACCAAGTGATTGGCTCCTGCGAATCCGCATCAAAACGCACGAATAGGAATTTATCCAACTCGTCGCGCACATTGTCGCGATTGAGTAGCTTCTCATGTACCGCGGTACAACCACTGCAGCGCTTATCTTCAAATAGCATCAACACCGGATCGCTAAAGCCTGATAGGTCTGTGGTATTGGTTAGCATATCATGCTCAACAAACTGATAACTTGGCTGCGCCTTAGCGGCAATAAATTGGTTTAGTGTTTGCTGACCAACCTGGTTCTTGGCAACATACTCAACCGTATGGCCAAATAGCGTTGGATTACGATAACCATTGGTTCTAAAGATCTGCTTGCCACCCTTATCCAAGAACACAATCGTTGGGGTGTATTTGACGCCCAGAAGTTTGGCCAAATCTTTCTCGCTCATACCCTCGCCATCTGGCATGGTAATTTCACGATCACCTTTGATGTTCACCGCAATTACTGAAAAGTTTTCTTCAATAAAGCCTTTGTTATCACCGCCAGCGAAGTTTTGTTTTAGCATGGCGTCGCAGTATGGACAGCCATCTAGATGGAAAAACAGCAAGACTTTTTTATCTTCATCACCCGCTTCTTCAACATCCTCACCAATGTCTAAAAAACTCTCGGTAAACCAAGACGGAATATTGTAGATTTTGCCACCGGTGACCTTGCCTGGTTCGGCCGCGACACTCATGCTCGAGTAAGCCAAGGCCAGCCAAAATAGTGTGAATAGTTTTTGTCTCATGGTACTCCCCTTAAATCCTCATTGAACACAGGATCATAACGCCCTTGCGGCAAAATGGCAAGTAACAAATTGTAACAAGCGCGGCTTTATTTATTTGGCTGAGAAGTTTTGGCCTTTTTTGGTTTGCGACCCCAAAAGCCTTTGGCTTTTTTGGCCTTGTTTTCCGCAGAATTAGCATTCTTGCCGTAACGTGGCTTATTACGATTTTTCGGCTTTTTGGGTTTTTTATTCTTAGGCGGCAAGAGTTTTTTAGGTGACTCAGGCACACAGTGCTCTGGATCGAACCCATCGACGACAATGCGTTCTAATTTTTGCTGAGTCAGACGCTCAATATCAAACAACAACTTCGCCTCATCTGCACTCACCAGCGAGATAGCCTCGCCTGACTCGCCGGCTCGACCGGTACGGCCAATACGGTGCACATAATCCTCTGCTACCTGTGGCAGATCAAAATTCACCACATGCGGCAGACCACTAATGTCAATCCCTCGAGCGGCAATATCGGTGGCCACCAAGACTCGGGCTTTGCCAGATTTGAAGTCGGCCAAGGCTCGCGTACGCGCACCTTGGGATTTGTTACCGTGAATCGCAGTCGCACTGATTTTTTGCTTATTCAAACCCTTGGCAATACGATCCGCCCCATGCTTAGTACGACTAAAGACCAATACCTGTTGCCACTGGCCTTCGCTAACCAACTGGGTTAATAACGCGTTCTTCTTAGACTTGTCTACCGGATGAATCCATTGCTTGACGGTTTTGACCGTTGAGTTGCGTGGTGTTACCGAGATCTCCACTGGGTCTTGCACCAGGCTTTTGGCCAGCTCTCTAATCTCGTCCGAGAAGGTGGCTGAGAACATTAAAGTTTGTCTATTTGCCGGTAAAATCTTTAAAATTCGCTTAATATCATGAATAAAGCCCATATCTAGCATTCGATCGGCTTCATCAAATACTAAGATTTCCAACTGATCAAAGCGCACTGCATTTTGCGAATAGAGATCCAATAGGCGCCCTGGTGTGGCTACCAAGACATCGCTACCACCACGCAGATTTTTCATTTGCGGGTTGATACTAACCCCACCAAACACCACGTTCGATCTCAATGGCAATTGCTTGCCATAAGTCACAACATTATCATGCACCTGGGCTGCCAACTCTCGCGTTGGCGTCAGGATAAGCACGCGTGCCTGATTGGCTTTAGCCAACTTACCTGCCGATAGCAACTCTAAGATTGGCAAAGTAAAACCGGCGGTTTTGCCGGTGCCAGTTTGCGCAGCGGCCATCAGATCTTTGCCTTTTAACACCACCGGAATGGCTTGTGCTTGAATCGGTGAAGGTTGATGATAGCCCTTATCTTCTACCGCCTGAACAATAGGCGCAGAAAGACCTAGGTCGGAAAACGTCATGGGAGGTCCAAAAAAATACAGAAGTGGCTATTTTACGCCGATAATGGCCACCACAGGCGGTGGAATATCATGATTTGATAATATTAATATAAGAGACGGGCTACATCTTGCCTTTGAGTAGATAAATGACCACACCTACCAACACCACAATAAAGGCCAATTCTAATAAAAACATAAGTCTAAGATCCTACATTGCCAACTGCTAAAATATCAGCAATATGACCGAACTTTCAACCATGTCAGCACAACAGACATCACAAACCCCTTGTGTGGGTATTTGTAAATACAACAAAGACAATTATTGCGTTGGTTGTAAGCGCCATAGTGACGAGATCAGCAACTGGATTAATTATTCGCCCGAGATGCGTCAAGCCATTATGCAAGACTTGAAAGATCGAAAGATCGATTAAGCCTCTTCTGCCGGCGTTCTAGCCTTAATGCTTAGCGCATGCAGCGCACCTGAGTCGATCTCTGCACGCACACTGGCCAGTACCAACTTCTGGCGTGCCAATAGCGACATACCCTCAAATTCGCTGGAAACCACCTTGGTTGAACAGCTACAGCCGTCACCCTCCATGGTTACCACAGCGCCCGGAATATGCGCTTCAATCTTAGCTTGAATCTCGTCTAATGTCATCACTAATAATTATGCACCAAATGCACCCTTAAAGGCGAAGAAGAATAAAATTGACATTAGCGCACCCGCTGGCAGGGTAATTAACCATGATAGGAAGATCTTGTTAATTACTCGTGTATCTAGTGCGGCCATACCTCTAGCAATACCAACACCCAATACCGCACCCACCAATACTTGCGTGGTTGATACCGGCAGACCGGTACCTGAGGCCACCACAACTGTCGCTGCTGCGGCCAGCGTTGCCGCAAAACCACGTGATGGGGTTAGCTGAGTAATACCGGTACCTACCGTGGCAATTACCTTGTGCCCATAGGTAATCAAACCCAACACGATACCGCCACCACCTACCAGTAGGATGCCTACTGGTAGGGCGCTCTTAGAGCCGATCATACCGCCACTTTCAATCACACCGTAGATGGCAGCCAATGGACCAATCGCATTGGCCACATCGTTTGAACCGTGCGCAAATGCCATGGCAGCTGCAGTCACAACCATCAGCACACCGAACACTCTTTCCATTGAGGTAAAGTGGAAGTCTTTATTCTCATTTGGATCGATGTGGATGCGGCGAATCACCATCGCACCTGCAATGGCCACCAGTAGTCCAAAACCAATCGCCAAAGAGTAACTGGTGCCGGTATCAAAACTTAGACCAACGTGTTTCAAACCTTTGAAAATCGTCACTAGTGAGATCACAAAGCCCACTAAGAACATGTAGAAAGGTACGTATTTCTTGGCGTTCTCGAACGGATTATCGGTATCAATAATCAAACTTTGCAGACTCTTGAATAGTACAAAGGCGATACTGCCTGCCAGCACTGGAGAGACCACCCAACTTGCGGCAATCTTGCCTACTTTACCCCAAGCAACCGCATCAACACCAACACCGACCGCACCAAAACCAACAATCGCGCCCACAATTGAGTGCGTGGTTGACACTGGCCAGCCCAGCGATGAGGCGATCAATAGCCAAACGCCAGCAGCCAATAGGGAGGCCAGCATGCCGTAGACCAGCAAGTGCGGCTCATTGGTAAACAGCGCCGCATCTAAAATACCTTTACGAATGGTTGCAGTTACTTCACCACCGGCCAAAACCGCGCCGGCAAACTCAAACACAACCGCAATCATAATCGCTTGTTTAATGGTGATCGCACCAGAACCTACCGACGTTCCCATGGCGTTGGCCACATCATTGGCACCCACACCCCAAGCCATAAATAAGCCGAATACAACCGCTAGCACTAATAATACCGTGCCGTAATTTGCAATAATTTCCATAATATCTTCCTCTTAAATTATGACGACGACTTATCTGGCAAGCAGCACTTCAAGTCTTGAACCAACTTTTTGAGCAGCATCTGCCAACTCGCCTAACCATTCAACGGCTCGATAATAAAACATCACGTCAACTGGTGGTAGATCCGCCTCTAGCGGGAAGAGTTTGGTACGAATTTCATGTTGAATCTTGTCAGACTCACTTTCTAATTCGTTAATTTTTTCAATAATATTGCTAACCACTTTGCGCTCTCTATTACTAAACGCGGTCTCTAGTACTTCGTCTAACTCGTTAATGGCCTTAAGCGCCATGGCAGAGGTTTTAACGCAGACATCTGTTAGCTCAATCACATCATCAAAGATCTCATCTGGTAAGGTCATCTTACGATTCAGCATTAAGCCAGATACGTCTTTGGTAATGTTGGCGATAGAATCTTGGATCAGCAATAGGTCCAAAATATCTCTACGTGAGAACGGCATCATAAAAGTAGATGGCAGGTTTAAACGTAGTTTTTTCTTTAGGATATCGGCCTCGCCTTCTTTGGTGCCGATAATCGATTTAATTCTGGCAGCTTCTTCCCAATCTTGGGCATGAATCGCAATCATAAAGCTGTTGAGTTCTCCAATGCACGAGTGTGCGTGAGACATGTGTTTTTGTAGGGGGCTGATTGGTGATTTACCAAATAGACCATCAATGATACTTGTAGCCATCTTTTTTTCCTCTTGTTGTTGTCTTCTTTTTTTCTTTTTCTTTTCTCTGTGTTTCAAGTGCGAATTTTCTATAAAAAAAATGGGGTGTCAACCCCAATTTTCTATTTTTTTTTCGTCTTAATTTCACCCTCATCTTCGTCGAATAAAATACGCTGTCCTTCACCCTCTAAATCTTCATAGTGACCCTTCTTAACCCCCATGGCTAAAAGGATTACCAGCACAATGCCAACAAAAATCATACTCGGGATTAACCAATAAATTACGTCCATAATGAGCTAAAAATTTACAATACCCTTACAATTTAACACAGTTTTTCTTTAACGATCGGCAACAATTTTTCACGGATTTCGGCAAAAGTCTGCAAAAAAGCGTCAAATTTTTGTCCATCAGGATCTTCAAAACCAACATGAATAACGTCCGTTTTTCCCGGAAAAACTGGGCAGGTTTCTTGCGCATTACCGCAAACAGTTACCACCAAGTCAAACTCAATATCCATGACCTTCTCAATCACCTTAGAATGATAGTCATCGTTCCACATCTCAAATTGCTCTAGCACCTGCTTGGCATTCGGATTGACACGACCACTAGCGGCCACACCTGAAGAGTGCGCTTCAACACACTCCCCTAACTCATGATTAAGCAGCGCCTCTGCAATAATCGATCGACAACTATTACCGGTACACAACACCAATACTTTTTTCTTACTACTCATGCTCTCTCACCTTTAATCAATTGGGTAAATACCAGGGCAGCCAAGACAGCACCCAAGATGGTTGCTACAATATATAACCACAAACTCTCTAGGTTGCCACTCACCAGTGCTGGGCCAATAGAACGTGCAGGGTTCATGCTGGCGCCGGTAATGGGCCCGGCAAACATGGCTTCCAAACCTACCGTAAAGCCGATGGCAATGCCGGCAAAATCTTTAATGGCTTTGCCGTGTACGGCTGACGCGCTAATCACCAACATTAAAATAAAGGTTAGCATCAACTCGAAGCCAAACGCCTGGCCTATTGAGCCGCGCGGCAGGGTTGCACCCAGGTACGCAGCCTGCGCCATGGTGTCAATATTTTCAAACAATAATATATATAGGGTGTAGCTGGCCAAAATCGCACCAGCAGTTTGTGCGGCAATATAAGGCAGTACCTTGGCACGATCAAATTCACCCATCACCGAGAAGGCGATACTCACCGCGGGGTTAAAGTGTGCACCCGAGATGTGAGCAAAACTATAAATCAATGCAACAATCACAAACCCAAAGGTCAGCGCGATACCCACATGGCCCGGCTCTCCGGTAATCGCGCCAATGGCCATCGCGCCAGTGCCAGCAAAAACCAAAATATAAGTTCCCAAGAACTCTGCAATTAAACTTTGTTTCATGGGTCTCTATTATAAAAACCTATCTTGATGCGATTGAGAATAATGAGTGAGAAAATCGTCAAACTCACACCCAGTAGCACATGCCATTGCAAAACCTCGCCCAAAAAGATGGCGCTCAACCCCAGCGCAAAAAACGGCACCAAGAAGGTAAAGGCACTAGAGCGTTTGGCGCCTAAACGCTTAACCCCTAAGAAGTAGATCGTGGTGGCAAAGGTGGTGGAAATAAAGGTCAAGGTTAAAAAGTTAAACCAGAAAATACCATCGGTCTGCTGCCAAAGTTGTGGGTTTGGTTCCAAGAACAGCACAACATCAAGCACCGATGTCATGAGGTATAAATAAAAGCTAAACACGGCTGGATGTAGGTTCTTAGCATAAGCGCCGGTTAGCGAGAGCAGCGCCCAACAGGTGGCAGCACCGAACAGATAGTCATACTTAGCACTTAGCACATCGCTGGCTTGAAACTGCCAAACACCTAGGGTAATGCCCACACCCAGCGCACCTAATAGCAGCGCACCCCAATCCCTAGCATGGGTTTTTTCCACCCGCGAGGGCAGGGTAAAGACATACACCAAAATCGGCATTAAGGTGGTGACCACCGCACCGGCCAAACCGGGTGCACCGTATTTGGTGGCTAGAAAATAATACTTGGTATAGTACACCAGCAGTAACGCCGCCAAGGTTGCGGCCAAAAATTCACGCCAGGTAATGGCAAATGAAAGCTTCATCCAGCGCAGTACCACCACCATACTCAGGGTCACAATCACATAGCGATAAGCAATAAACTCATGTAGGTTCATATAGCCTGAGAGCACATTAGCAATCGGCCAAGAGGCGCCCCAAAACAACATGGCCAACACCATCCAAAGATACAAGCGAGTGGTATTCAAGATAAGCCCAATAAAACGCCAGCGCTGATCATTACCAGCGCCACGATTTGATTAATGCGGTGATCCGCGCCAGGCTTACTCATCCAAATCTTAATGCGGCTGGCGCCGGCAGCGATCAAGCTGATGCCAGTGGCTAATCCTAGGCCAAAGGTGGCGAGAATTTGCATGCTGTAGACCATTGAGGTGTTTTCCAAATCCACCAAGGCTGGCAAAATGGCAATATAAAACACCATGACCTTGGGATTGGTAATGGAGATTAAAAAGCCGGTGGAGAATTCTTTGATATTGGTCTTATGTCTGGATTGGGTGCTGAGATGAACCGGTGGTGCGCGCCAAGTGTTCACGCCCAAGTAAATCAAGTACAAGCCACCTAAGACGCGGATATAACCCATCACTGATAACACCAGATTGGAAAACATATCCATGGAAAATATCACCGCTGCCAGGTAGACCAAGTCACCCAACACCATACCCATGGACAGCACAAAGGCTGGCATAAAACCTTGCGACATACTTTTGGCAAAGGCAGCCAAAGTGCCCGGACCTGGAGTTACCACAAACACAAAGGCAATGGCAAATAGGGCGATAAACTCGGCAAAACTCATAGCGCTTATCATGCCACAAATCCAAAGGGTGGTTTAGTGTTTTACTGTACTAGGAACATATACAAGAACGTGCCGCCAAAAATGCTGAGCATGGGATTAGAGCGCCATAGGTGTAAGACGATGGTGGCCAGCACAGCCAGTACGGTGTACAGGCCTGCAGTCGCTGAAAAATCCACGTCTTTAAGCACATACACCAAGAGCACACTCATAATCATTGGCGGGGTATATTTGGCCACATAGTCCATCATCGGATGATTGGCCTGACGATGGAAAAACACAAACGGCAAGATGCGTGTGGCAAAGGTGGCCAATGCCATCACCAGGGTAACCCAGAGGATGTAGCTAGTCTCTAGCATGTCGCACCCGCATTAAGTAATTCATCGCCAACAAGAATACCGACAGCGCAATTGCCCCCAAAAGCATCTGATCGGCAAAGGCTATCAGTGCCGCCAAGCAGGCAATCGCAGCCATGGCAAATGGCATAGGTTGTTTAATCTTACGCCACTGCTCAATCACCAACACGGTAAAGAGTGCTGTTAGGGTGAACTCCATACCCTCGGTGTTGATCGGAAACGCCCCGCCAAGTATTGCCCCCAGGGTGCAGCTCATCACCCAATAACTTTGATTAAGCGCGGTCACGGTAACGTAGTGACGCATCTTTTGCTCGGGATCTTTGGGCTCGATGGTGGTAAGCAGCGAGTAAGTTTCATCGGTTAAGCCAAAGGCCAAGTAGAGCTTGCGCCAGCTCCACTGACCGTATTTATTCAACATCGACAGCCCGTAGAAAATATGTCGAGAATTGATCAAAAACGTGGCGATAGCAATCTCAAACAGCCCTGCACCAGCTGCCAGTAGACCAATGGCCATAAATTGCGCGGTACCGGCATAAATAAACACCGCCATAATGGTGGCAAAATACCAAGCATAGCCCAGGTCTTGAAACAACAGACCAAACGCCAAACCCAGTGGAATATAACCAAAGAGCACGGGGAAGGTGGTACTAATCAGATGGCGGTCGATAAACATAAGATCATGCAGTGCAAGTGCCCGCCAGCTCAATCAAAGATTTAAGGTCCAGGGGCGCCCTTCTGCTATAATTCGTCTATAAAATTATTAACTAAACACCGATTTTAATCTTTTATGAACCTAGATTATCTTGATTTTGAGCAGCCGATTGCTGAACTAGAAGCAAAGATTGAAGCGCTTTGCGATATTAAAGACCAAGCTGATATTATCGAAGAGATGCAAGCGCTAAAAGCCAAAAGCAATGCGCTAACCACAAAGATCTTTTCTTCACTCAGCGACTGGGAAATTTCACAACTAGCCCGCCATCCAAGACGTCTGTACACCCTGGACTATATTGACGAGGTGTTTGACGAATTTACCGAACTACATGGTGACCGTGCCTATGCCGATGATAACGCGATTATTGGCGGCATTGCCAAGCTCGATGGTCAGCCGGTGATGTTTATCGGTCAACAAAAAGGCCGTACCACACAAGACAAACTGAAATACAACTTTGGTATGCCACGTCCTGAAGGCTATCGCAAGGCATTGCGTCTGATGAAGATGGCGGAGAAATTCTCCATGCCAATCATCACCTTTGTGGACACACCGGGCGCTTACCCAGGTATTGGTGCTGAAGAACGCGGCCAATCAGAAGCGATTGCGCGCAACTTGTACGAAATGTCAACCTTAAAAACACCAATTATCTCCGTGGTGATCGGTGAAGGTGGTTCAGGTGGCGCTCTAGCGATTAGTGTGGCCGACAAACTACTGATGTTTGAATACTCAATCTACTCGGTAATTTCACCAGAAGGTTGTGCCTCGATTCTGTACAAAGATGCCTCTAAGGCCGATATTGCGGCAGAATCACTCAAACTAACCTCAAGCAATCTAAAAGAATTTGGTCTGATTGATGGCATTATTAAAGAGCCATTAGGTGGCATTCACCGTGACCCTGATGAAGCCAAGCGTCTACTCAGAGAGGCACTATTGGCGCAACTTTCAGCACTAAACGGCGTCTCAACTGAGCAACTGCTTGAGGACAGACAAAACAAGTTACTGGGCTTTGGACAGTTTAAAGACTAAAGATCCTTACCTAAGCGACAAATCCATCGTCCTAGGCCTTAGTGGCGGCATGGACTCCATCGTGCTGCTGCACTACCTGCACCAACACTATCCCAAGCAACTACGCGCCATCCATTGCAATCATCATCTGTCTGATTATGCCAACGATTGGCAGGCGTTTTGCCAACAGGTGTGTGTGCAATTAGGCGTGGAGTTAACAACAGTTGGTTTGTCCTTGGACAGCACCTCCAATCTGGAACAACAAGCGCGAGATGCGCGCTATCAGGCCATTGACTGCAGCCTCAAAGATGGCGAAGTTCTGTGTACTGCGCATCACCAAGATGACCAAGCTGAGACCCTGCTGCTGCAATTGTTTCGAGGTGCTGGCAGCGCGGGTCTTGCCGCCATGCCTAAGTTAAAGTCGCTGGGTCAGGGTTGGCACTATCGCCCTATGTTATCCATCAGTAAGACCGACATCATGGCTTATGCCAATCAGCACAAACTTCGATGGATTGAAGATGATAGCAACAAAGATTTGCATTTTAGGCGCAATTATCTGCGTTTAGAGATACTTCCTAAATTAACAGCGCATTATCAAAACCTGAGTGAGTCGCTCGCTCGTAGCGCCAAACATCAGGCCGAGGCGCTGCAACTTTCTCAAGACCTGGCCAAACTCGATATTACGCAACATAACCTGAGCCCTGAGCCAGACCGACTGCGCGTGAGCGCTTTAAACAAGCTGGCAGATTACCGACTTAAAAATGTGATTCGTTATCAACTCGCACAATTGGGCTTTAGTCTGCCCAGTGACAAGGTGATGGCGCAGATACGGCAATTACTGCAGGCTAAGGAAGATGCCAATCCGTTAGTCAGTTGGGGCGCGTTCGAGATCCGACGCTTTCAAGATGAGTTGTATTTTATCAATACGCAGCACGACAGCGCATCAGCAGATTGTGCGCTATTTGATGAATTTAAACATCAAGAGGGCTTTTCCATTGCCTATCGACAGGCCGGGCAACGCGTTCGCCTGCCCGGTAAGTCACATTCGCAATCCTTAAAAAAACTCCTGCAAGAAGCCGGCATCCCACCTTGGGAACGCAACACCCTGCGCATGTACTATATCGATGATGAATTGCGCGCTATGGAAAAGCTGGGTTATTTGTCTGAGGACTAATCAGCATAAGGGTTGTCAACGCCCAGGTCAGCCAATAATTTAATCTCCAGGCTCTCCATAGTTTCGGCCTCGTCTTCTTCCATATGGTCATAGCCCAATAGGTGCAAGGTGCCGTGAACGGCCATGTGCAATAGATGGTTCTCGAAACTTTTATCTTGCTCTAACGCCTCTTTGCGCACCACTTCAAGACAGATGACCACATCGCCCAAAATGGCTTCTTCAATCTCTACTGGCAAATCACTGGGGAATGACAACACATTAGTTGGTTGGTCTTTACCGCGATAATCACGATTAAGTTGCTGAATTTCATCCACGTCAACCAAGCGCAGTAATACCTCGCCATCGGCCTGCGACAAGGTCGCCAGGGTGCGATCCATGGCCGCCGTTAAACTGACGGTATCAACCAGGGCATCATGGATGCCATTTTGAATAACAATCACGATAACTGTTTTAGCATAAAATGGATGATTTTACCTGCAATACAGCTAACCCATGGCGATCGTTGAAGTGGCCATTGCCGTGCCACTGCCTAAAACTTTTGACTATCAAAGCGAGTCTGCGCTGACACCCGGTGTGCGCGTTAAGGTGCCTTTTGGTCGAAAACAGGTCATTGGCATGGTGCTGGGCAACAAAGACAGCAGCGAGTTCTCCAAGCTCAAAGCAGTTGAAGCGGTACTGGATGATACCCCGCTACTCTCAGCAGAAATGCTAGATTTTCTCAGTTGGTCAGCCAACTACTATCACCATCCGCTTGGTGAAGTGCTCTTGGGTGCGCTGCCTAAAAACCTGCGCCTGGGTAAAGAAGCGCTAATTAAAAAACCCATTGAGTCAGTTGCGAATGACGACTTAGCAGCGCCCACATTAACCGATGAACAGCTGGCTGCTACCGAGCAAATCCTAGCGCAAGCACATCAGTATCATGGTTTTTTACTCCACGGTGTCACCGGCTCGGGCAAAACCGAAGTGTATCTCAAGATTAGCCAACACCTACTTGATCAAGGCAAGCAAGTCTTGGTCTTGGTGCCTGAGATTGGCCTAACCCCACAAATGGTATCAAGATTTGCTCAACGTTTGGACACCCCGGTGGTGGCGATTCACTCACAACTCAACGAGACGCAAAAGCTCAGCGCCTATCTGATGGCCAAACAAGGGGAAGCTGGCGTAGTATTAGGCACGCGTAGTGCCATCTTTGCGCCGATGCCCAATTTGGGCCTGATCATTATTGACGAAGAGCACGATCAGTCGTTTAAACAACAATCCAGTTTTCGTTACAATGCCAGAGATCTGAGTTTCATCCGCGCCAAAAAAGCTGGCGTGCCGCTGGTGCTGGGCTCAGCCACACCGTCGCTTGAGAGTCTGAAAAATGTCATGGACGATAAGCTCACGCGTCTGGGCCTGGCCAAGCGTGCCACCGGCGCAGTTATGCCCAAGGTTAGCCTGATTGACATGCGTTCTAATTTTGATGGCGCTCTATCGCAAGGCTTGGTGGCCAAAATGAAGCAGACGCTAGAGCGTGGCAAACAGGTGATGTTGTTTATTAACCGACGTGGCTATGCGCCGGTGTTTTATTGCAAACAATGCGCCTGGGAGGCGCATTGCGAGCATTGTGAACAACCACTGGTCTATCATCGCAATATCCACCGTCTGAAATGTCACCACTGTGGCAAAGAAGCCATGCCCAACCACACTTGTCCGTCTTGCGATTCGCACGAGCTAGAAGTACTGGGTTATGGCACTGAGCGCCTCGAAGAATCGCTGAATTCATTTTTTCCAGATACCGACATAATACGAATAGATCGAGACACCACGAGAAAAAAGAAAGCATTTTCACAACATTTAGAGAAAATTAATTCTGGCAAACCTTGTGTGATTGTGGGCACACAAATGCTGGCCAAGGGTCATGATTTCTCTAACCTAGCGATGGTTGGTATCTTGGATGTGGACGTGGGCCTGATGTCGCTAGACTTCCGCGCTACCGAACATCTCTCGCAACTCTTGGTGCAAGTCTCTGGTCGCGCAGGCAGGGCCAGTGAACAAGGCGAAGTGGTGATTCAAACGCGTTATCCAGAACACCAAATGTTCCAATACGTACTCAACAACCAATACACCAAATACGCCAGTGTGCTGTTAAAACAACGCTTTAGCAGTCAGATGCCGCCGTTTGCGCATCAAGCTTTGATCTGTGCCAATGCCAAGGATAAAGATCAGGCTAGACAATTGTTGGAGCAAGTCCTAGGTGTGATTGAACAAATTCAAATGGAGGGGGTCGACAAATGGGGACCAACACCTGCCAGTATTGAGAAGAAAGCTGATCACTATTACTTTAATCTCTATCTGCAGGCAGTCGATCGAGCGCGCCTACATCAGATGCTGAGCACGCTAACACCACATATTGAGACCTTGCCGCTAGCGAATAAAGTTCGCTGGTATTTGGATGTGGATCCGATTGAATAACAACTACTCTAGGGTGCGCTCCAAGTACAGATACACCGCATAGGTGTTGCGACGATTGGCCGCTTCAAAGGCCGGTTGATCCTCAAACTCAGAAAAATCAATCGTATTGTAGACTTCGTCAAATGGCTCCATGTCCTCCACGGCTGGGGTTAGTTGTGCCAGCAGGAACTGCAGATAACGGTAAGTGAGTGCCATCGATGCTTGTGCATCATCTGAGGCCAAGCCGTGACCTGGTACAAACTTATCCACCTTAACTGTCATCATTTGCTCTAGGGTGGCAATCCAACGATTGACATCAGCATCACCCACAAACGGAATGCGGCCTGCAAAAATCACATCGCCGATATACAAGGTTCGATCGGTGACATTGGTGAGTGACATGTCACCGGTAGAGTGCACCGAGCCAAAGAAGTCTAATCTGAATTCATGTTCACCCAAACGGAATACCTCTGGCGCTGCAATAATACGATCAGGTGCCACCAAACGGGTGTCTTCATCTACCCAAGGGAATAGCGCAGTGCGTCTTGATTCTAACAAGTTGTGTGAGTTCTCATCGTCCAAATACTCTAAGGTGCCCTTGGGTGCCCAAATTTGCGCACCTTGGTCCTTAAACACCTGCAGTCCGTAGATGTGATCGGCATGATAGTGGGTTGAGATCACCAGCTTAATCGGTTGATCGGTGACCTTTCTGATTTCGCCCAACATGGCATTGGCCAGTGCAGGCGTGCCCAGTGCGTCAATCACTATCACGCCTTCGGTGGTTACCACAAAACCGGCATTAGAGATAAACCCCTCAAACTCGGTGGCGGCGCCCGAGAGGCCTGGCACATAATAACTGCCGCCCGACAGGTGTTCGGCTTTTACCTCCACGCTAAGCTTTTCAAATGCCTGAGACGGCAACCAGGCGCCAATAAGCAGCACCAAACTGACTAATAATTTCATGTTAACTCCAAGGTTGATTGCATCGCCCCGGTGATGCGTAACAATTCTTCATCACGGGTAATAAACGGCGGCATGGTGTAGAGTAATTTGCCATAAGGTCTGAGCCAAACACCCTGGCTAATCAAATGATTCTGTACACGTTCAACGTCAATCGTTTGTTTAAGCTCCAGCACGCCAATCGCACCTTTAACGCGCACATCAGCCACCTGCTCATGTGCTTTTAGTGGCAACAATTCCCTGGCAAGCAAGGCTTCGATTCTGTCCACATGCGAACGCCAATCAGAATCCAACAACAGCTCAAGAGAGGCCTGCGCCACCGAGCAAGCCAGTGGATTGGCCATAAAGGTTGGTCCGTGCATCAATACACCAACAGTCTCGGCAATATGCGCATTGGTCAAGGTCGCTGCCAAGGTCATATAACCGCCGGTTAATGCTTTACCCAGGCACAAAATATCCGGCACAATGCCCGCTTGTTCATACGCAAACAGGCTGCCGCTGCGACCAAAACCGGTGGCAATTTCATCCAAAATCAACAAAACCTGAAAACGCTCGCACAAGGCCTTGGCCTGAGTTAAGTACTCACTATGGTAAATATTCATACCACCAGCGCCTTGCACAATCGGCTCTAGAATCATTGCCGCAATCTCGCCGTGATGTTGGGCCAGGGTTGCCTCTAAATCCGCGAGTGCCGCCTGCGTGTTATCCAGCGTTGGACGCTCAACAAAAAAGTGTTTGGGCAACATCGGCGCAAACAAGTGATGCATGCCATTGTCTGGATCGCAGATACTCATGGCACCAAAGGTATCGCCGTGATAGCCGCCTAATGGGGTAATAAATTTATGCTTCTCGGGTTTGTCTTGCTGATACCAATATTGCAGCGCCATTTTCAGCGCCACCTCAACCGAGACCGAACCCGAATCGGCAAAAAAGACTTTGTCCAGCTCAGGCGCGGTGATCTCAACCAAGGTTTTGGCTAAGCGGATGGCGGGTTTGTGGGTTAGACCACCAAACATCACATGCGACATTTGCTCGACTTGTTGTGTAAGCGCTTGATTAAGCACCGGGTGGTTATAGCCATGAATCACACTCCACCAAGAGCTCATGCCGTCAATAACCCGCTCGCCACCTTCTAGATTCAGATAAACGCCATCAGCCGAGAGCACGGTATGCGTGCTAACCTGATTGGGAATCTTGGCATAAGGATGCCAAATATGCTGATGGTCAAAGCTGTCCATAAACAGCTATTTTACTTACAAATGATCTTTAAGCTCGGCCATTGAATCGATCACCAAATCTGGATTGGCGTCACGAATATCATCACCATGGTTGTAGCCATACGACATGCAGATAATGTCAAAACCGGCTGCACGAGAGGCTTTCACATCACTGATGGAATCACCCAGCATCAAGGCGTCGCTCGGCGCCACGCCAAAATGCTTGGCCGCGTGTAATAACGGTAGTGGATCCGGCTTTTTCTTCTCTAGTGTATCACCCGAGATGACAATCTCAAACTCATCAAACACGCCTAAGTCTTTTAATAGCGGATGGGTAAACTGCTCCGCCTTATTGGTCACACAGCCCAGAGTATAGCCTTGTGATTTTAGGTAATCGATACCCTCTCTCACGCCGTCATACAGACAAGATCTGCCCGAGGTATTTTCAGCATACAAGTCTAAGAAGATTGGATAGGCCTGGTCATAAGCCGCTTGATCAACCGTACCTTCTAACTCGCCAGTGAGTGAACGCTCTACCAACTTTGGTACGCCATTACCTACCCAGTGGCGCACTTGAGCCTCACCCCAAGTCTCACGACCCACGGCTTTCATGGTCTCATCCACGCAATATGCCAAGTCTGGTACGCTGTCTACTAAGGTACCGTCCACATCAATCATAATCAGTTTAGGATTAAATTCTTTCATTGTTTTATTTCTTCTATTGGTAGAATATCGTTAATTTAACCGCAGGCTATTGTAATGCAAAATACCCCGACGATTGGTTTTATTGGCGCTGGCAACATGGCCTATGCGCTGGTTTCTGGGCTTATCAACCATGGTTATGCGTCTGAACGCATTGTCATGAGCGATGCCAATGAGACGCTATTATCCCTGCGTCAGGACGAGTTTAGCCTTAGGGTTTTTAAGGATAATCAACAACTGGCTCAACACTGCGACGTGATTGTACTGGCGGTGAAGCCACAAGTACTGGCTGAGGTTTGTGCCGAGATTAAAGATCAAGTCAGTGACCAGCAGCTATTGGTTTCGATTGCCGCTGGCGTGCATGCGCATGACATTAACCGCTGGCTCGGTAAAAACAAAGCCATTGTGCGTACCATGCCTAATACCCCGGCCTTATTGGGTCGTGGCATCACTGGTTTGTTTGCCAATGAGCATACCTCCAGCGCGCAACAAGACATCGCACAAAACATCATGAGTGCGGTCGGCAAAACCCTTTGGGTCGATAGCGAAGATCTGCTAGACGCGGTAACTGCCGTCTCCGGCTCCGGTCCGGCCTACTTCTTCTTAATGGTTGAATCCATGACCAAAGCCGGTGAAGCCCTAGGTCTGACACGTGACGCAGCCGAGCAACTGAGTATTGAAACCGCCCTAGGGGCAGCACTAATGGCCAGCGAATCAAGCGACTCGCCACGAGAGTTGCGCCGACAAGTGACCTCGCCAAATGGCACCACGCAAGCAGCAATTGAGTCCTTCCAAGATCAAGACTTTGAAGTGATTGTTTCTCATGCTTTGTCTGCCGCCTATCATCGCGCAGGCGAGCTGGGCGCTGAACTGGGTGACCAATAGCCATTGCCCACACTTTGCTCGGGTGCTTTATCTGAGCAATTGGGCGATAATAAGCGCCAGCTTATCTTAACCATCATGTTATTTGTCAATGCTTAGCGCCGAGGATACTTTAAAACTCAATGTACTGATTAGTACCTCGGTCGCCATTCGTATTGATCGCTACAAGTTGGTGGTGGTAGGCCTCAATCCGCAAGGCCAAGAGCAAAGCATTCAACTACACCCCGAGGGGGATTCAGACGTCTATCTTAAAGAGGTGAAAAAACTCTTGGTAACGCAAGTCTTGGGTGCCATGGGCGGCTACCCTTCTTATCTCAAGCGCTGGTCGCGCATGGGTCAGGTTAGCTCGAGCAATCTAAAGTCGCTATTAAAACTGGGCGAGATTGAAGCCGTGGTGGCGGTGGCCAACTCACAGCACCTAGATGATGAGCTGATTGAACTGACTTGGTGGTGTGCCACCAATACCGATGAACAGGCTGAGATTGGGCGCTTCTTATTGTCTAAAGACTTTGTGGTAACGCACCCAGTTGGTCAACAAATTGCCCATTATTTATTGGAATTTTTGCCGTTTACCGAAGATGTTGAGATGCTGATCGATACGGTCAATCTGATTCTGCAAGCGGATTTGATTGAAGAATCGGCCAAGCTTAGAATGTGGCAACAGGGCCAGCGAAAAACTGCCTTTTTGGTGGGTTTTATTGAGCGACTACAAAACGCTTTGCCAAACACCGATAACACGCCAGCGATTGAATTTGACCATGCAGATCTCACCACATTTGGCACCGAGCAAGCGCAGGTCTTGCTCAAAACCATCGCCCATATTCTGAAAAAAATCAACCAAGAAGATGTGTTGTATCGAACCTTGGAGGTATTGGGCCATTACTTGGCGCATCCAGACATTCATCGCGCCGCCACGCTAGAAGCAATTAACCAACAAATTGAGCAGATACCATCAACACAAGATAATGACAAACTGCGCGCCAGACTGCTGCTGGCCGGTGTTGGCGAACAATTGGTGGTGAGTTATATCTCAGCGCATGGACTTACCGGATCGGCGATTCGAAAGAAACTGGCCAATGTGCTAACCCCTATTCAGCAGGCACTTAAGCTACTAACTACCCCATAGCAGCTGCATATTGGCCAGCGCTACCAGCGAGGCAGTTTCGGTTCTTAAAATACGCTTACCTAATAGGAGTGGCTGACAATGCGCGGCCACGGCTTGTTCAATCTCTGCGCCGCTGAGGCCGCCTTCAGGACCAATGATCACACTGGCTGCTGTGGGCTTATCGTAGGCACTGAGTGGTGTATCAGCACGGTGGTGTAGCACAAAAGGCGAACCCAACTCCAAATCCAACACTTGTGACAAGCTGTGAATCGGCAACAGCTCAGGGATGACAGCACGCCCTGACTGTTCGCAAGCGTGAATGATAATCTTTTGCCAATGCTCTAAACGCCGTTTGGCTTTCTCACCCTTGAGACGCACCACGCAGCGACTGCTGTCCATGGGAATAATGCGATTCACGCCCAGCTCCACGGCTTTTTGCATCAAAAAATCCATCTTCTCACCTTTGGCAATGCCTTGCACCAAAGTTAGGTGTAGTGGCGACTCGGTTGTATTCTGTTCGCTAGCAAGCAGCTCGACTGTACACGGCATCTGCGCACTCACAATGCGCGCTGCATAATCCAGACCATCGCCATTAAACAAGGTGAGTGGCGCATCTTTGGTGGCCCGAAGCACCTTGATTAGATGGCGTGATGCGCCATCATCCAGGCTCAGCGTATCACCTATGTTCAGCTCAGTGTTTTGGTACAAACGAGGGGTTTTCATGGTATCTTTGTGCGCCATACGCTTTAATTTTTTGCCAATGATACATCAAAAACGCCGACAAGCGCTATTGGCGCAACTGCCCAACAATTCGGTGGTCGTTCTCTCCACCAATAGTGAGAAGCAGCGTTGTGGTGATGTGCATTACCCCTTTCGAGCCGATTCCAACTTCTACTATCTGACCGGTTTTAAAGAGCCTGAAGCACTCATCGTGCTTAGCCAACAGTCTTACCAGGTGTTTCTACGTCCCAGAAACCCCGAACGCGAAATCTGGGATGGAGAACGCCTGGGGGTTGAACGTGCCTGTCAGGCCCTGGGCGCAGATCAAGCTTATGCCATTAGCGAATTAGACCAGCAGCTACCCGCCTTACTAGAGGGTGCCGAGGTGGTTTATTTTGACCATAAGGGTCATGATCTTGACCAGCAAGTGACTCAACTGCTGAGTCACTACACCACCAAAGATCCAAAGCCTATTTTGGCCGAGATGCGTCTGATTAAAGACGAGGGTGAGATTGATACCATGCGTCGTGCCGCTGACGTATCAACCAAGGCTCACACTTTGGCCATGCAAAGCGTTAAGCCCAATATGCTGGAATACGAACTGCAGGCTGTATTTGAGGCTGCGTTTAAAAAAGCCGGTGGCGAGCATGCTTACACGCCGATTGTGGCGGGCGGTAAAAACGCCTGTATCTTGCATTATATTAATAACAATCAACCCCTAAAAGACGGTGAACTGGTGCTGATTGATGCCGGTTGTGAGCTGGATTATTACGCCAGTGACATCACCCGAACCTTTCCAGTCAATGGGCGCTTTAGCGAGGCGCAAAAAGCCATTTATCAACTGGTATTGGACGCACAACTCGCTGCCATTGAATGCATCAAACCCGGCGCTAAGACCGACAGCATGCACCGCGCTGCCACTCACGTTATTACTCAGGGTTTGATCAGTCTAGGACTGCTTGAGCGTGGCGGCGACCTGTCGCAATTCTTTATGCATGGTACGGGACACTGGCTAGGCCTAGACGTACATGATGTAGGCGCCTATCAAATTGATAACCAACCCAGGGAGTTTGTCCCAGGCATGATAACCACGGTCGAACCAGGCATATACATTCGCGAAGATGCTAAAATTGATCCCGCTTATCACAACATTGGCGTGCGTATTGAAGACAACGTCCTGGTCACCTCAAGTGGCCACGAAGTACTCACCCAAGCTGTGGTTAAAGAAATTACACACATAGAGAAATTAATGCAATGAACATACAACAAGCCATTAAAGCCATTATTGCCGGGGAGAATTTAACCGAAGCACAGATGCACCAGGTGATGTCAGACATCATGACTGGGCAAACCACCGATGCGCAAATTGGTGCCTTTTTGGTTGGTCTAGCCATCAAAGGTGAAACCATTGAGGAAATTACCGCAGCTGCCAAAGTGATGCGCTCACTGGCTGCTGGCGTCACGGTAAAAAGCACCAAGCATTTGGTGGATACCTGTGGCACCGGTGGTGATGGCCTAGGTTTGTTTAACGTCTCAACCGCTTGTGCCTTTGTGGTAGCCAGCGCCGGCGGACAGGTGGCCAAACATGGTAACCGTTCTATCTCGTCTAAGTCAGGCAGTGCTGATGTGCTAGAAGCCGCTGGCGTGAATCTTGACATGAGCGCCGAGCAAATCGGTCATTGTGTGGAAACGATTGGTGTTGGCTTTATGTTTGCCCCAGCGCATCACAGCGCCATGAAACATGCCATTGGTCCACGTCGCGAGTTGGCAGTGAGAACCATTTTTAATGTCTTAGGTCCGCTCACCAACCCAGCCGGTGCGCCGCATCAGGTGATGGGTGTCTACGACAAAGCCCTGGTTGAGCCGATTGCTCACGTTTTAAAAGCCCTAGGCTCTAAGCACGTGATGGTGGTGCATTCGGCCGATGGCCTGGACGAAATTTCCATTGCCGACAATACTTATGTGGCTGAGCTCAAAGATGGCGAAGTTAGCACTTATGAGATCAATCCAACCGACTTTGGTTTGTCGCTTGGCAATCTAGATGCGATTAAGGCGGATGATGCTGAGAGTTCACTACTACTGATTCAGCAGGCACTCGACGGGGTAGATGGCCCTGCCAAAGACATTATTGCGCTGAATGCTGGTGCTGCCATTTATGTGGCCGATTTAGCACCAAACCTGCAAGCAGGTATTGATAAGGCGCTCTCGGTGCTAAATAGCGGCGAAGCGCATCAAAAATTGGATGATTTTGTGCGCGAATCAACGGGTTGTTAAATGGATAAAGAAACCAACTTAATTTGGATCGACCTGGAGATGACAGGTCTATTGCCAGAGTCAGACACCATTATCGAGATCGCCACCATTGTCACCGACAAAGACCTGAATATTTTGGCCGAAGGTCCCTCACTGGTGATTCACCAGCCAGACAGCATTATGCTTAACATGGATGAGTGGAATACCGAACATCATGGCAATTCGGGACTGACCAAGCGCGTGCAAGAAAGTCAGATTTCCATGGCACAAGCCGAAGCGCAGACCTTGGAATTTTTGGCTCAATATGTAGAGCCGGGCGCCTCACCGATGTGTGGCAACACCATCTGCCAAGATCGTCGTTTTTTATACAACTACATGCCCGAGCTGGAAAAGTTTTTCCACTATCGCCACATTGATGTCTCCACCTTAAAGGAGTTATTAAAACGCTGGAAACCTGAGGCTATTATGCCCAGAGAAGGTGAGCCAGCGCACTTGGCACTAGCGGATATTCGTGACTCGATTGATGAGCTCAAATACTATCGAGACGTCTTTATCGATGTCTAGCATGCCTGAAGTTTGGCCATCACCGGCCAAAATCAATCTGTTTTTACACATCACTTCTAAGCGCGCCGACGGCTATCACAATCTGCAAAGCATCTTTCAACTGTTGGATTTCTACGACGACATTCGCATTGAGCTGCGAGACGATGGCAACATTACCCGCAGCAGTGGCAATGAGGACATTGCACCTGATAACGACCTGCTGATCAAAAGTGCTAAAGCGCTGCAGGCAGCCACACAAACCTCTTTAGGCGCTGACTTATCGATTGTTAAACGCATTCCCACCGGTGGCGGTCTGGGCGGTGGCTCATCCAATGCAGCCACGGTACTGATTGCGCTCAACCAGCTTTGGCAAACGCACTTATCGCAGCAAGCACTGATGGATCTGGGCACCACCCTAGGTGCCGACGTGCCCTTTTTTATCTTTGCCAGAAGCGCCTGGGTTGAAGGAATTGGCGAACAATTAAGTCCAATTGATCCGCCAGAACACCCCACTTTGGTTATTTTTGTTAACCAGCACAGTTCCACCCAAGAAATTTTCTCGCATAAAGCATTGACAATGAGTCCAATGATAGGGAAAATATCGGACTTCTCTGAGTTGAGTGCAACGCGTAATGATACGCAGCAAGCAGCCATAGATAAAATCAGTGAAATCTCTGATGCACTGAATTTTCTCAATACTTGCCCTCATCGCAGTGATCAGGCAAGAATGAGTGGGACAGGCAGTTGTGTGTTTGCACCCTTTAAATCGGAGAAAGACGCTCTGGCAGCGTTAGATAAAATGCCAAGTAACTGGTTAGGTATTCAAACAAGCACCATGAACACCTCACCAATTTATAATTGGGCTGTCGCCAAGCGGTAAGGCAACGGGTTTTGATCCCGTCATGCGCAGGTTCGAATCCTGCCAGCCCAGCCAATTTCCCATACGCCAAGAGAGAAAATACAACATCGTGACAATTTTCTTCACCCCACATTGGTTTATCAAACAACAACGATTTTGATCGGCGTATAATGAGCAATTTATCCAAACCATAGCAGCAATCTATGTCTCTTGATACCATTAAAATCTTTAGCGGTAACGCCAATCCTGGCCTTTCTGGTGAAATCATTTCAACCCTAGACGTGACTCAAGGCAAAGCCCTGGTGGGTCGTTTTAGCGATGGCGAATCTCAGGTTGAAATCCTGGAAAACGTGCGTGGTTGTGACGTCTTTATCATTCAGCCAACTTGTGGCCCGTCGCCGGCTGAAACGCTGATGGAATTATTGGTGATGGCAGACGCGCTGAAGCGCTCTTCTGCAGCTAGAATCACCGCAGTTGTGCCTTATTTTGGTTATTCAAGACAAGATCGCCGCTCTCGACTAACCCGTGTACCGATTACTGCCAAGTTGGCTGCCAAAATGGTGGAAGCCTCTGGCATTGACCGCATTCTAACGGTTGATCTACACGCCGACCAAATTCAAGGCTTCTTTAACATTCCGATCGACAACATTTATGCACAACCGGTATTGGTTAACCACATTCTTTCTAAGAACTACAGCGATGTGGTGGTGGTCTCGCCAGACGTGGGCGGTGTGGTCCGCGCTCGTGCTGCAGCCAAGCGTCTGAATGATGCAGATCTGGCCATTATCGATAAGCGTCGTCCAGCACCAAACATGGTGAAAGTGATGAACGTGATCGGTGATGTTGAAGGCCGTACTTGTGTGCTGATCGACGACATGGTCGATACTGCCGGCACCCTATGTCAAGCGGCCGCGATCCTTAAAGAAAAAGGCGCTAAACGCGTGGTTGCCTACGCCACACACGCCGTGCTCTCAGGCAATGCGATTGAGAACATCAGTAATTCAGTGATTGACAGACTGGTGGTGACCAACACCATTCCGCTTAGAGAAGACGCGGTTAAATGCGACAAAATCCAACAGCTGTCTATCGCACCAACCATGGCTGATGTGATCCAGCGCATCAGTAAAGAACAGTCAGTGAGCAGCATCTTTGTTGAGAGCTAAAACAGCGTCGCAAGGCGATGATTTTTAGCCAAAAACTTTAGGTATAATCCGTTCTTTGGATTGTTAAATTCACCATTTGAAACCGTATGAAGTCAACGACTAAAGCCCATAAGCAAGCACTACAAACCATCATCATGATCGGTAAGGAAAAAGGCTACCTTACCTATGCAGAACTCAACGATCTTTTGCCTGAAGATCTACTAACCGAAGAGCAGATTGAGCCGATTGTTAGTATCTTAGAAGAGCTTGATATTAAAGTATCGGACACCGTGCCAGATGCCGATACCTTGGTGGTTGAAACGGGTGCCAAAGCACAGTCAACTTCTGCTGAAGCAGCAATTGCAGCCCTGGCCGCACTAGATTCAGAATTCGGCCGTACTACCGACCCAGTGAGAATGTACATGCGTGAGATGGGCGTGGTGGAGTTGCTAGAGCACGAAGACGAGATTCGCATTGCCAAAGAGATTGAGGCCGGCGTGTTTGAAGTGATGCAAGCCATCACCCTATACCCTGCCATCACCGAGCACTTCTTCAAAGCGCACAAACGCCTGGAAGAAGGCAAATGTAAGATGACCGATGTGATCATTGGTTACCAAGGTGATGCTGAAGCTTTCGAAGAAAAGAAGGCAGCGTTTGACGCCGGCGAATTTGACGATGATGAAGAATACGAAGAAATGGAAGAGATGGAGTACACTGGCCCAGACGAGGCGGAAGTGTATGAGCGTTTTGAAACCATTTTGCAATGTTCACAAAATTACGAAGCGGTGCGCGACAAGCATGGCTTTAGAGACGCCAAGACCGTGGCAGCGCGTGAGCAGTTGTCGAAAGGTCTGTCTGATCTACGTCTAGCGCCTAAGCTGGTTAACAACATGATGGAGATTATCTGCGAGCGTGTTGACCAAGTGAAAAAGCAAGAAAAAATCATTCAAAGCGCTTGCCAATATGCTGGCATGCCGCGCGATGTTTTCTTTAAAACGTTCCCAGGCAATGAGACCAACTTTGACTGGTTAAAAGGTGTCAAACTGGATAAAGACGTTGCGGGCAAACTGGAAGCGGCCAAAGATGAGATCTATTACGCGCAAAAGAATCTGCATGACTACGAAGAGGATATGCAGCTTACCGTCGCTGAATTAAAAGCGCTGAACAAGTTATATCGTCGTGGTGATCGTCGTGCCAAGAAGGCCAAATCACAAATGATTGAAGCCAACCTACGTTTGGTAATCTCCATTGCCAAGAAATACGCCAACCGTGGTCTGCAGTTCCTAGACCTGATTCAAGAAGGTAACGTGGGTCTGATGAAGGCGGTTGATAAATTTGAATATCGTCGTGGTTACAAATTCTCGACCTATGCCACTTGGTGGATTCGTCAAGCCATCACGCGCTCGATCGCCGATCAAGCGCGTACCATTCGTATCCCAGTGCACATGATTGAAACCATCAATAAGCTTAACCGTGTGCGCAGACAATTATTGCAAAAGTATGGTCGTGAAGCCACGCCTGAGGAATTGGCAGTAGAGATGGAGCTGCCTGAGAGCAAGATTGTTAAGATTTTGAAGATCGCCAAAGAGCCACTGTCGATGGAGACACCGGTGGGTGATGATGAAGATTCAAACATTGGTGATTTTATTGAAGACACCAACCTGTCTTCGCCAGTTGAAATTACCACCCGTGAGAGTCTAAAAGAAACCACAGCCGATCTATTGGCCAACCTATCGCCACGTGAAGCCAAGGTGTTGAAGATGCGTTTTGGTATTGACATGAATACCGACCACACCTTAGAAGAGGTGGGACGTCAATTCGATGTCACCCGTGAGCGTATCCGTCAAATTGAAGCCAAGGCATTGCGCAAGCTTAGACACCCATCTCGCGCCCACAAGCTGTCAAGCTTCCTAGAATAAGGTTTTGGGCCTATAGCTCAGTTGGTTAGAGCAGTCGACTCATAATCGATTGGTCCCAGGTTCAAGTCCTGGTGGGCCCACCACTTTCCAAACGCCCGATTTGTTTCCGTTAATCGGTGGTATTAACTGGTTTATTGAGCCATTAATATTGTCCAACAAGGGCTTTATTTAAGGGTAAACTCTGAGTTTTTATCAGGGGTCAATTATGTCTGATTCGAAGAAAATAACCGTTGGTAGTGAAGAGTGGTTGTCGTTTCCAGAACTCGGCATTCCAGCCATCAAAGCGCGTATTGATTCTGGCGCCAAAACCTCTTCCATGCACGCCTTTAACATCAGCCCATTTAGACGCGATGGCGCTGCCTGGGTCAGCTTTGAAGTGCATCCGCTACAAAATAATCGACGCACGGTGATTCGCTGCGAACGACCAGTACTGGACAAGCGTTCAGTCAAAAGCTCTAGCGGTATTTCTGAGACCCGTATTGTGGTTGGTGCCACCCTAAAAGCCGGTGACGAAACCTGGGATATTGAGCTAACCCTGGCCAATCGTGACTCGATGGGTTATCGCATGCTACTGGGCAGACAAGCGATGAATGGTCGCATGATTGTTGATCCTTCGCTCAGTCTTTGTTTGGGCGAAGTCTCTAGCACTGAAATCAGCCAATTCTATGGCAAAAAGAAACAGAAAAAAAGCGGTCTGAAAATTGGCCTATTAGCCAGTAACAAGGACCTGTACAGCAACCAAAGAATCTTAGAAGCCGGTGAAGAGCGCGGCCATGAAATGGTGTTCTTAAACATTAAACAATGTTATATGAAGCTCGATGCGCAAGAACCTGAGGTGCATTATCGAGGCGGTAAAATCCTCAATGACCTGGATGCCGTGATCACTCGAATTCGCCCCAGTGCCACCTTCTACGGCTGTGCCATTGCCAGACAATTTGAGAGCATGAAGGTCTACACCGTTAACTCTTCGGCCGCCATTGCCCAGTCTAGAGACAAATTATTTTCGCTGCAATTGCTGCTTAAAAACGGCGTGTCTATTCCGACCACCGGCTTTGCCAATTCGCCCATGGATACCAATGACCTGATCGAGATGGTAGATGGCGCGCCCCTGATTGTTAAACTACTAGAAGGCACCCAAGGTCGAGGCGTGGTATTGGCCGAAACCAAAAAAGCCGCAGAATCGGTGATTAATGCCTTTAAATCTTTGCGCGCCAACCTACTGGTGCAAGAGTTTGTTAAAGAAGCAGACGGCAAAGACCTAAGATGTTTCGTGATTGGTGGCAAGGTGGTTGCCTCGATTCAACGTACTGCCGCACCGGGAGAGTTTAGGGCTAATATCCACCAAGGCGGCTCGGCTTCAATCGTTAAGATTACGCCGAAAGAAAGAGCCTTAGCGGTTAAAGCTGCCAAAACCCTGGGTTTAGAAGTTGCAGGCGTTGATATTATTCGCTCGAAAAAAGGACCATTACTACTCGAGGTTAACTCGTCACCTGGTCTGGAAGGCATCGAAGGTGCCACGAAAAAAGACGTCGCCGGCATGATCATTGCTTCTATTGAAAAGAAGCTCAAATGGAAAAGAGAAGTCGCCAATACCGAATCCACAAAGGCAGAGGGCTAAAATAAGTACTAACAATCGTCTGTCGATTGCAACAGTGCAATACTAAAGCTTGGTGCTGGCGTCTGATAGCAACAAAAAAACTGAGAACAGCATATAGGCTATCGCTCCTAATACGTTCACCCAATAAAAATACCCGCCAGAAGATCGGCTTTTAATAAAGTTAGCAACCACGCCATAAAGCAGATGAATCACAATGATTAATAGGCAGAAAGTTAGAGACAATATAGAAAACTGGAACAAGTAGCCCTCTCTTAGGTCGATAAACTGCGGAAATAAGGCAGCAAAAAATACAATGGGCTTGGGGTTGGTAATGGTGATGGTGATGCCGTGCAATATCATCTGTTTGGTGCTCTTATCTGCTTGCTGCAAATCGATATTAATGTCATCGTTTCTACTGCGTATTAGCTTAATACCCAAATAAAACAAGTAAGCTGCGCCAATCACTTTTAACAATAGATAAATCTCTGGTTTGGCAACAAATACCGCGCTTAGTCCACCGCCAACCAATATGGCAATAACCAACATACCCAGGGAAACGCCAAAAACACCTGGCATGCTGCGAATCAGGCCCCACTTTAGTGTATTAACCAATGTCATCACCACGCCTGGGCCTGGACTGGCAATGGTAGCGCTTGCCACTAATACATAAATAAAATAACCACGCATCAACTAATCGCAATCCAATAAAGTAAGAAATTATAGTTCAATTTGGTATTAAATTACACTGACTCTTTTTGGGGAGAATGTACTTGGCCAATGGTATGATAGTCGGGCTATGTTTAACAGGATCACACCACAACTGATTCAACTGACCGCCGACATGGGTCAAATGATCATGGGCTATTACGCGCAGAACATTGAAGCGGGCACCAAGGCAGACAACACGCCGATTACCGTGGCCGACCATAAAGCACATCAAATGGTGGTGGCAGGTCTATCAGAACTTACGCCAGACATCCCTGTACTAACCGAAGAAAGTGACGAGATTGGTTTTTCTGAGCGCCAGAGTTGGGATGAGTATTGGTTGGTGGATCCGCTGGACGGTACGCGGGATTTTCTCGATCAAACCGGTGAGTTTTGCATTTGCATTGCTTATATCAAAAACCACCAATCTATCTTTGGCATGGTCTATGTGCCTGTCAGTCAAGCCCACTATTACACCAGTGATGAAGGCCTGACCTACAAACTACAAAACAGCCAAACGACCCAGCTTAGCGTCCAAGCTAACCACAACCCGCTTGAGGTGGTGATTGGTCATCACTCGGCACAAAACGAACAGCTGCAATCTCATCTGCACGAAGTCGGTGAACATCGCCTCTCTAAACTGGGTAGTGCGATTAAGTTTTGCCAGATTGCTGAAGGCATCTACGACTACTACCCAAGGTTCGGTCCTTGTTCAGAATGGGACACGGCAGCGGGCGCTTGTATTCTGCGCTGTGCCGGTGGTTTGGTGGTCGATCAATCCGGCCAGGAACTCACTTACAACACGCAAGAAAGTCTATTGTCGCCGGTGTTTTTTGCGCTAAACAAAGCGCAGTGAAAAATCAATCGCCTGAATGTGCTTGGTGATGCTGCCAATGGAGATGTAATCCACCCCGGTTTCCGCCACCTCGGCAATGTTATGCTGGTCAATATTGCCACTGGCCTCTAATGGATAGATACCTTTGGTCAACTTCACTGCTTGGGCCAACTGTGCAAGTTCAAAATTATCGCAAAGAATACGAGTAATACCTGATAGTGCCAATGTTTCTTGCAGCTGCGCTAAGGTTTCCACCTCAACAATCAGTGGCAGCGATGGATAAGCGCTCTGTGCCTTGGTCACTGCCGCTGTGATCGAGCCGGCAGCAGCAATATGGTTTTCTTTTAGCATCAGCGCATCATACAAACCCATGCGATGGTTCTCACCACCACCGCAGGTGACGGCATATTTTTGCGCTAAGCGCAAACCTGGAATGGTTTTGCGCGTATCCAGCAGCTTAGCCTGAGTATGACTGATGCAATCCACCAAGGCCCGAGTCTGCGTCGCCGTGGCGCTCAGCGTCTGCAAAAAATTCAGTGCCACACGTTCGGCGCTAATGACAGCACGTGCATTGCCACGGATGTGGCAAATTGTTTGCCCAGGCTCTAGCGCTTGTCCGTCCTCAACCGCCCAGTCAACACGAATGCGCTGATCCAGTTGCGCAAAGGCTTCACTGGCATAAGCAATGCCGCATAAGATGGCAGATTCGCGACAAATAATATGAGCATCAA
Source organism: uncultured Piscirickettsiaceae bacterium (assembly GCA_964566765.1). GTDB lineage: Bacteria > Pseudomonadota > Gammaproteobacteria > PS1 > Pseudothioglobaceae > Thioglobus_B. The sequence continues at coordinate 12,266 of CAZMJI010000002.1, read as the reverse complement.
CCAGGGTTTCATCCAATAGTGCAGCAGAGACATCGCCACTACCCAGATCCTCGACCAAGGCTTGTGCGACCACTTGCTGAATGTTGGTATCAGCCACCTGCCACCTCTAAAATTGCCTGTGCTGCCTGCTCGGCAGAATCCTGGCACAAAGACTCATGGATTTGCGCAAAGGCTTGGGTCAACTGCGTATGATCTTGACCCAATAGGGCCAACGCCTGCTCGGCAATCTGATCGTCTCGAGCCTGATCTTGAATTAACTCCGGCACCAAGGCTTTGCCAGCTAAGATATTTGGTAAGGACACATACGGGGTTTTCAGCAGTCTAGAGGCAATCTGATAACTCAGCGAAGACAGACGATAGATCACCACCATCGGCACGCCAATTAGTGCCACCTCCAAGCTGGCCGTACCTGAAGCCACCAACACCAAATCGGCTTGCTTGATCTGCGCATGCGCATCGCCCACCGACACCTGAATGTTACTTTCGGTCAGCATGGGCTGCACCTCTTCCAACTGCTGCTGATTGGCTAATACCAATTGGTATTGCAGCTGCGGGTGCTGCTTACTGATGCATTGGGTCGCTCCCAGCATCTCTGGCAATAATTGTTTGATCTCTGCGCTTCTTGAGCCCGGCATCAGCACCACTTTATTGCTGGTTTGATGTTTGCCTCTGGGTTTTAGTTGCTGCGCCAAAGGATGGCCAATAAAACGTGCAGCCTGGCCGTGCTGCTGGTAAAACGCCACCTCGAAAGGGAATAGGCACAACACCAAATCACACGACTGCTTGATTTTCTCGACGCGTTTTTGTCGCCAAGCCCAAACTGAGGGTGAGACCAGATGTATGGTCTTAATTCCTTCTGTCTTTAATTGGCGTTCCAGCTTGAGATTAAAGTCCGGTGCATCCACGCCCACAAACACGTCAGGGCGCTGCTTGGCAAAGTAATCAAACATCTGCCGTCTTAGGGTTAAGATATCGGGAAGTTTTTTTAAGACTTCGGTGAAGCCCATCACATTAACCCGCTCCAAAGGCCACAATCGATGCGCGCCTTGGGCTTGCATCTTATCGCCAGTTAGGCCTTGGATTTGCGCATCAGGTTGTTGTGCCTTTAGCGCAGCAACCACCGGCGCCGCAATTAAGTCGCCTGAGGTTTCGGCAGCGCTAATGGCAATCTTCATTTTCTTGGTAGGACGATCTGTGGCTCTTCATCAAATGGGCGGTAGATCACCAGAACGTTGCCCACCACTTGAACCAGGTGCGATTGTGAAAATTTTAGAATCTGATCAATCATTTGTTGCTTGTCTTCACGATCATCGGTGCGAATCTTGATCTTGATCAGCTCGTGTTTGCCCATGGTGGCTTCTAACTCAGCCAGCACGCCTTCACTGAGGCCATGTTGGCCCACCATAATCACCGGCTTTAGGTGATGCCCCATCGAGCGCAAGAATTTCTTTTGGTTGTTGCTCAGCTTAGTCATCGGCCAAGTGCTCCTTATCAAATAGATCGGCGATGGTTTCACGCTCGCGAATCAATGTGTGTTTATCGCCTGAGACCAACACCTCTGCTGCGCGTGGTCTAGAATTGTAGTTGGAGCTCATGGTAAAACCATAAGCGCCGGCCGACATCAGTGCCAGGCAATCGCCTGGCTCTAAAGTGAGCTCTCGATCTTTGGCCAAGAAATCACCGGTTTCACAAATCGGCCCCACCAAATCCCACTGGGCAGTGATGCCGCTGTCCTTTTGCATCAATGGCCAAACTTGATGATAAGCGTTGTAAAACGCCGGTCTGAGTAAATCGTTCATGGCGCCATCAATAATGGCGAACGACTTGTGTGAGTTTTGCTTTAAAAATTCAACCTTGGTCACCAACGCACCAGCATTGCCAACGATTGCGCGACCCGGCTCTAGAATAATTTTAAGATCGCCAACTTTAGCCAACAATTGTTCAACATACTGTTGAATGTCGATGGTGGTTTCGTCTTCGTAGCAGATGCCAATACCACCGCCCAAATCCAGGTGGCTGATATCAATGCCCAGATCTTGCAGCTTGGTGACCAGGTCCAATACTTTATCCAGTGCATCTAAAAATGGTGACACCTCGGTGAGTTGCGAGCCAATATGGCAGTCAATGCCTTTGATGTCTAGATGCTCAGAAGCCTGTGCTTTTTGATAAATGGCCGGTGCCAGCTCAATGTCAATACCAAATTTATTCTCTTTAAGGCCGGTCGAGATATAAGGATGTGTTTTGGCGTCCACATTCGGGTTCACACGAATGGAAATAGGCGCCTTACAATCCAACTCGCTGGCCACCCGCTCAATGCGCTCTAATTCGGCCTCAGATTCAACATTGAAACAATACACGCCGACCGTTAAGGCACGCTTGATCTCATCGGCAGTTTTGGCCACGCCGGAGAATACGCACTTGGCTGGATCGCCACCAGCGGCCAGTACACGCTCAAGCTCGCCCACTGACACGATGTCAAATCCCGCGCCCAGCTTGGCCAAAACATTTAATACGGCCAAATTAGAATTGGCCTTAACCGCATAGCAAACCAGATGATCGTGAGCACCGAATGCCTGATCAAAGGTTAACCAATTCTGCTCAATTTCAGTACGTGAGTAGACATACAGTGGCGAGCCATAGCGCGCCACCAAATCCAGCATCTCAACCGATTCAGCGTATAAGGTTTGGTTTTGATAAGAAAAGTGGCGCAAGTGACTTACTTAGACTTATGCGGCATGATGTCCATCTCAGGTGCTGGCACCACTTGCTGTGTGGTTTGCTTGTCTAGCTCCTGTGCTTGTGGTTTCACGCTTTCTAACTCGCCCATACGACCGCAGGCACCTAGTAGTAGAACAACTGCCGTTAGTGAGAAGATTTTTGCTAATGTTTTCATGGTTTTTCCCTAATGGTTAAATAAGCGCTATTTTACAGCAATTCACCTAGGGTTTTAATAAAGGCAGAACGTCTTATGTTGTAGGCGCCAAGGCTTTTTAGGTGCTCACTTTCCACTTGACAATCGACCAGCTGATAATCCAGCTGATTGAGTAGATACACAAAGGCGATCTTAGACGCATTGCTGACTGTTGAAAACATCGATTCACCGAAAAACACACGACCCAAGGAGACGCCATACAAACCACCGACCAAGTGCCCGTCCTGATAGACTTCAACCGACTTGGCATAGCCCTGGTGGTGCAACTGTGTATAAGCCAGGCGCATGTCCTCATCAATCCAAGTGCCCGTTTGATCTTTGCGCTGGATTTGCTGGCACTGCTCAATCACACGCTCAAAATTGTTATCAACTCGAACTTCAAAACGCTCGGATCTTAAGAGCTTTGCCAGACTCTTAGAGATGTGCAGACGATCTGGGGTGATCACCATACGCGGATCTGGGCTGTACCAAATCACCGGCTCGCCCTCACTATACCAAGGGAAGATACCCTGTTGATAAGCAGACAATAGGCGCTCGGTGGTCAGTTCGCCACCAATCGCAATCAGTCCATTGGGCTCTTTTAGTGCCAGGTCAACCGATGGAAATGGCGTCTCTTCTGTGCTGAGAATAAACTCAGGTGGTATGTCAATCACCTGTTTGCTGTTGTCTGATAATCTCTCTAACCATGTACAACGCTGCAATACTACGCGCTTCGGTTAAATCTTCGTTATACACCAACTGCTCCAACTCAGACAGCTTGTGCTTAACCACCGTTAGTGGCTCAGGTTCATCGCCTTCAGCCTGGGCTTCGTACAGGTCTTGCGCCAAGACAATCTGGGTCTTATTAGACTGATAACCCGGTGCCAAGGTCATGGTCTTAACAAATTGTAGGTCTCTAGCGCCATAACCAATCTCCTCGATCAGTTCTCGATTGGCCGCTTCAATAGGGGTTTCACCGGCGTCGATCTTGCCTTTGGTTAGGGCCAATTCGTAACGATCCGTACCACCCGAGTACTCATAGATCATCAGCACTGTGTCATCATCGAGCATGGGCACCACCAATACCGCGCCCTCACCTGGCGGTTTTAAGCGCTCATACTGACGCTTCTCGCCGTTGGAGAACTCCACATCCATCGACTGAATATTAAACAATCGCGTGGTAGCGATGTCCTTAACGTTAGTCACAATTGGCTTTTTCTGCATGTTCCGGATTATATCATTTGGTACAATGGTGCATCTGTTTTTGGGAGAGACGAATGAAAAAGATAACATTGGCACTTGCGCTGAGTGCCTCACTATCGGCCAGCGCTTGGGTGATTGATGGGATGGGTGAGTATCAATTTGAAGCCCTTAATCCACAAGTACAAATTATGCACGGCCCACTGGGCGCGCCCAGCGTTGAGAATGAAGGCTTTATGAATAATCCAGGCATTGTCATTGCCGATCAAGGCGTGATTGTGGTGGATCCGGGTAGTAGCCTACACGTAGGTCGTCAAGTACTTGCGGAGATTGAAAAGGTCACGGATAAGCCGATTGTCGGTGTGTTTAATACCCATGTACATGGCGACCACTGGCTAGGCAATCATGCCATTATTGAAAAATATCCAAACGCCAAAATCTATGCCCATCCAGAGATGATTTCGCAAGCCAAAGGCGGCAGCGGTGAAAGCTGGGTAAAACTGATGATGGACTATACTGCCGGCTTGGCCAATGGCACCATTGCTACCTATCCAACCGATGGTACAGCACACTTGCAAAAGATTCAGATGGCGGGTGAGACCTTTGTGATTCACTACAACGTCAATCAAAAAGCCCATACCGACACCGACATTATGATCGAGCATGTGGGCTCGAGCACCTTATTCTTAGGCGACAACTGTGTGAATAAACGTCTGGGTGGATTTGGTGACTCGTCAGACATGCATGAGAACATCGTCACCTTGGAATACGCCAAAGACCTAAAGATGACACACTATGTGCCAGGCCACGGCCCATCAGGCAATGCAGAGCAAGCGCTGATGCCTTATCTCACTTATTTGCAAGTACTAAAAGAAGAGGCGATTCGAGGCTATGATGAGGACTTGGCGGATTATGAAATTAAGCCAGGCGCCCATGCAAGACTCGTTGATCATCACGACTGGGTGAGCTATGAGTCTCAAATGGGCAAACACCTCAACCGCATGCTCTTAGAGGTTGAGGCGAAAGACTTATAGTAGCGAGACCTTACCGGTTTCAACTTCGTAATAAGCTGGCACAACCGTCAGCTTATCATCCGCCACCAAATCAGCAAACTGATTGCCTGTGGCTTTAAGCTGCTCACTAACTTGACGAGCGTTTTCAAAGGTCACGTTTTGCACCAGGTCGCCAGCTTGGTCTTTAGCACTTTGGAACGGGCCCTCTAGGGCGGCCATCAGACTTGGAATATGGCCATCAAACTCACCGCGAGAACAAGCCGCACCAACCGCGCCACATTGAGAATGGCCCATCACCATAATCAGTGACACATTCAGATGCAAGACCGCATACTCAATCGAAGCCATCACCACTGGATCGGCCACATTACCGGCCACACGAACCACAAATAGGTCACCCAGGCCTTGGTCAAACACCACCTCAGGTGGTACACGTGAGTCGGCGCAACTTAAAATAATGGCAAACGGATGCTGACCCTGAGCCAATTCATCACGACGCTCACTAGATTGATTAGGATGGGTTAGCTGTGACGCCACATAGCGCGCATTGCCCTCTAGTAGTCGTTGTAGGTCCGGGTTGTTTACTGCATCTGTCATTATTGTTACTCCTTAAATCTAAATTTTGGCAAGCCTAAATTATACTTTAGCGCCAATAGCCTCGCAATAAAGATCGCCAAACCGGCGATGATGGCAGCCAGACTTGGGTGTACGGAAAGTGCCAATAAGGCGATAAAAAACAGCGAACCACCCCAGGCCGCTGTGGCGTATAGCGGGCTTTTAAAGATGAGTGGCGTTTCATTACACAACACATCTCGAAAAATACCACCCATAATGCCAGTCACCACACCCATAAAGCTGGCCAATAGCCAAGGCGCGCCCACCAGTAACGAGCTCAGCGTACCAGCGATGGAAAACGTTGCCAAACCCGCTGCATCGGGTATTAGAAATAGGCGGTCAGAAACCTTCACCATACGCGCCAGTACAAAGATCAGTAGTGCGCTAGAGAGTGAGGCGATAAAGTAGAGCTGGTCTTTAATCCAAAAGACTTCCTGGCCCAATAGCAGGTCACGCAAGGAGCCGCCGCCTAAGCCGGTGGTAATGGCAATAATCACCACGCCAAATAGATCAAACTGGCGAAAGCCTGCTTTTAATACCCCTGACGCTGAAGACACCACCACGGCAATCAGCACAATCCAGTGTAGGCTGGTTAAGAGTTCGGGTGTGAGGTTTAACATAGGCGCGTTATTTGATTAAAACGCGCTTAGTATAGTTGAGTCTTGCCATTCGAACAAGCAAGCAAGGACAGTTCTTAGTCGAAGAAACCGTCCATGTGTAGCTCAGTCAAATCACTAAAGCCACCAATGTGTTTGCCGTCGATCACAATCTGCGGCACCATGCGCGCACCATTGGTCACTTTGGAAAACTCCGCCAACAGTGCACGATCTTCATCGATCATTCTCTGTTCAAATGGCAGGTTCCACTTGGTTAATAACTCTTTGGTTTTAACGCAAATTGGGCAGCTGTGGGTTGAGTAAACAATGATTTCCATCACTAGCCCTTAAGTGCTTCAACCACCAGGTCGCCCATCTGTGAGGTACCCACAACCGTGTCACCCTCAGCCGCAATATCACGCGTGCGGTAGCCTTGATCTAGCACCACATTCACGGCTTGGTCGATCTTATCAGCTAAGGCCGCCTGATCTAGTGAGTAACGCAGCATCATTGATACTGACAAAATGGTTGCCAGCGGGTTGGCTAGGTCTTGACCAGCAATATCCGGCGCACTACCATGGATTGGCTCATACATGCCGTAGCCGTCTTTGTTGAGTGAAGCCGACGGCAACATGCCGATCGAGCCGGTTAGCATCGCTGCACAGTCTGACAACACATCACCAAATAGGTTTGAGGTTACCATCACGTCAAATTGCTTAGGTGCGCGCACCAGTTGCATTGCCGCGTTATCCACATACATGTGTGATAGCTCTACATCTGGATAGTCTTTAGCCACACGTTCCATGGTGTCACGCCATAGCTCACATACTTCGAGTACGTTGGCCTTATCGACTGAACAAACGCGCTTGTTACGTTTTTGTGCAATCTCAAACGCACTGCGACCAATACGCTCAATCTCTGACTCATAGTAGGTCGCGGTATTAAAGCCATACTTCTGACCATCACGCTCTTCCACGCCACGCGGCTGACCAAAGTAGATACCAGCCACCAGCTCACGTACAATCATCAGATCCAAGCCCGAGACCACCTCTTCTTTTAGGGTTGAAGCGCCGGCCAATTGTGGGTATAGAATCGCTGGACGCAAGTTTGAAAATAGGTCCATTTCCGCACGCAGGCCCAGTAGGCCGCGCTCTGGTCGTAGATCGCGCTCTAGCGCTTCCCACTCGTAACCACCCACAGCACCCAGTAGGATCGAATCGCAAGCATGCGCTGCATCTAGGGTTTCTTGTGGTAGTGGTGAGCCAGTTTCATCATACGCCGTACCGCCAATTAGACCGTGCACCAGCTGCATATTAAGATTCTCATTTTCGTTAAGATAATCAATTACCTTAAGCGCTTGTGCAACGATTTCTTGGCCAATACCATCACCTGGCAATACGAGTACTTTTGACATGACTTTCCTTGTGAGTAAAAACTTAAAAAAACAATATTTTACTCGATTTCTACCATCTCGAACTGATCCTTGCCAACGCCACAAACTGGGCATACCCAGTCCGCTGGAATGTCATCCCATTTGGTGCCTGGCGCCAAACCTTCGTCAGGTGCACCCAGGGCTTCGTCGTAAACCCAGTCGCAAACGATACATTTAAGTTTTTTGTAATCCATTCTCTTCTCCTTGTTCATAAAAAAGAGGGGCAAAGCCCCTCCTTATTTGGTTAGTCCATCAGCGCCTTAAGCAAAGAAAGCCGTGTGTGCTGAAATACCAAGCAAACCAACTACCATAAACGTGGTTGTCCAGAAGACAAACGCACTGGTGCGGTCTAAGTTTTTATAAATATCCATTGTCTCTCTCCCGGGTATTTATGTACTAGTCAAGGATGTGCTTATAGCTCATCCGCGTGTTTTGCTAGGTATGAGGCCACACCTTCTGGGGTGTCTTTCATGCCTTCATCGCCTTTGTTCCAGCCCGCTGGGCAAACGTCGCCGTGCTCAGTGTGGAAATCCAGTGCGTCTACCATACGTAGCATCTCATCCACATTACGACCCAGTGGCAAGTCATTAACCACTTGGTGACGCACAGTGAAATCTTCGTCAATTAGGAAAGAGGCGCGCAGCGCCACACCCGCTGGGTGCATAATGCCGTAAGCCTCACCAATGGCGTGGTTCACATCTGCTACCAATGGGAAATCGATCGCACCCAGACCGCCATCTTGTGTTGAGGTATTACGCCAAGCATTGTGCGTGAATTGCGAATCAATTGACACGCCAACCACTTCCACACCTTTATCCGCAAACTGCGCCACACGGTGGTGGTGCGCCAGAATCTCCGATGGGCAAACAAAAGTAAAGTCTAACGGGTAGAAAAAGATAACAATCTTCTTGCCTTTTAGGCTTGATAGTTGAAAATCTTCAACAATGGTGCCATCTGCCAAAACCGCGGCTGCAGTGAAATCTGGGGCCTGTTGTGTTACTAAAACGCTCATGGTGTCTCCTCCAAACATGATACAAAAACAACCATTATACAATTTGGTCAAGCGGGATAACCTATAAAAACTAGGGTTTTAGTCAAGTTTTATTTCTCAAAGCCAATAGATGACAAATTTCACTGCGCATCGTCGCTATCTTGAGGCAATTTGCGTAAAATAAGCCCCATGCTAAAAATCTACAACACGCTAAGCAAACAAAAAGAGGTGTTTCACCCAATTAATCCTGAGCAGGTGGGTATTTACGTCTGCGGTATGACGGTCTACGATTACTGTCACATGGGTCATGCACGTGTCTTGGTGATGTTTGATGTGATCACGCGCCATCTGCGTCGCAGCTTTCCGCAAGTGAAGTATGTGCGCAATATTACTGACATTGATGACAAGATTATTGCCCGTGCGATTGAAAATGGCGAAGATATTTATTCACTAACTGAGCGCTTTATCGAGGCCATGCATGAAGACGAATGTGCGCTGGGCGTACTACCACCTGATGTTGAACCCAAGGCCACCGACTCCATCGATCAAATGTTTTATTTGATTGAATCTTTGATCGAGAAAGGCGTGGCCTATCAAGGCAAAAATGGCGATGTGTACTACTCAGTGCGTGATTTTCCGACCTATGGCAAACTCAGTGGCAAGAATCTCGATGAGCTTGAAGCTGGCGCTCGCGTCGATGTGGAAAGCGATAAGAAGGACCCGTTAGACTTTGTACTGTGGAAGATGGCTAAGCCGTCAGAGCCCCATTGGGCTTCGCCTTGGGGTGAAGGCCGACCGGGCTGGCATATTGAGTGCTCAGCCATGTCAACCCACCACTTGGGCAAGCATTTTGACATTCATGGTGGCGGTATGGACCTAACCTTCCCACACCACGAAAATGAAATTGCGCAATCTGAAGGTGCGCACGATTGCACCTTTGTGAATACTTGGATGCATGTGGGCTTTGTTAACATCAACGATGAAAAGATGTCAAAGTCGCTGAACAACTTCTTTACCATTCGTGGTGTGCTAGAGAGCTATGATGGCGAGACTTTGCGTTACTTTATCATGAGCTCGCATTACCGCTCACCACTGAATTTCTCAGATGAAAACCTAAATAACGCCAAAGCCTCGCTGACGCGTCTATATACCGCCATTCGTGGCCTGGGTGCCAGCGACGTGGCCACCACTGAGATCTCCCAACGCTTTGACTTTGAGTCGCGCTTTAACGCAGCATTGGACGATGATTTCAACACCCCGATTGCACTGAGCATTTTGTTCGAGCTGGCCAAAGCGGTTAATTCAGCTCGAGACAGCGATCACGATCTGGCTTGCGCTCTAGCGCAATTACTAATCCAGCTGGGTGGTTATATCGGCATTCTGCAAACCGATGCAGAGAGCTTCCTAACCCAGGGTGTCGCCTTGTCTGATGATGAAATTAGCGCAAAGATCGCCACTCGAGATCAGGCACGTGCTGACAAAGACTTTGCCTTATCAGATCAGATTCGAGATGAACTGACTGAGCTGGGTATCGTTCTAGAGGACTCTGCCAACGGCACCACTTGGCGTCGTCAATAGCCTTATGAGCAAGGTGATCGACTGGTCGCAGATTGATACCGTGTTGCTGGACATGGACGGCACCCTATTGGATCTGCACTTCGATCTGCATTTTTGGATGGAATACCTGCCATTGGTGTTTGCCAACAAACACAATCTGACGCATGACGACGCCAAAGACCACATCTACCCCATTTTGCGCGCCGAAGAAGGCAAGCTCAATTGGTATTGCCTGGATTATTGGCAAAAAGTGTTTAAGCTGGACATTGCCAAAATGAAAGAAGACATTTCGCACCTAATTCAGGTGCATCCGTTTGTGCTGGAGTTTCTAGGCGAGGCCAAAGCCCATCAAAAACGGGTTTTTCTGGTCACCAATGCCCACCGAAAAACCCTAGAGATTAAGATGCGTGTCACCAATCTGGATGCCTACTTTGATGAGATTATTTCCTCACACGACTATGGCGTGCCCAAGGAAGAGCAGGATTTTTGGCACAAGCTTAGCGATGCAATCAATCTAGACAAGGGCAAGAGCGTGTTCTTTGACGATTCTTTGGCCGTGCTCAATTCGGCCAAGCGTTATGGCATTGGCACCGTGGTGGCCATTAGCAAGCCCAGCTCCCAGCAAGACAGCAAGCCGGTTGAAGGCTTTATCAATATTGAAAACTTTGCGGAGATGGTGCCGGTTAAGCCGCACTAGGACACAAAAAAGCCCGCTCAAGGCGGGCTTTTTGTTGAAACCAGGGCTTAGTTACTCGCCGCCAATCTCACTCATTAGCGCAAAGCTCTTAACAAAAGGGTTGGCCATACGAGGATCTTTAATCATCGAGCCAAAATCACCTTTCTCAAACTTAAGCTTACCAGTGGTCACTGCCATGCCCATAGAAGCCATGCCTAGCGGCTTATCAATCCACTTTAGCCAGTTCTTTTTGTCAGCGCGCATATCCCAATCGATATCGCTACCATCGTAGTCACCAGCAAACGTACACTCGCCGCCTTCAACCACAAAAATACCTGCCGGCTGTCCTTCCCCCTTAAAACCGCATGCAATTTTTGAAGAGAATTCAATCTCAGCTAGCTTACCGCGCACTTCATCTGAAGCGTTCCAAGCGTCTTTGAGTTGATTCATCCATTCTTCTGAAAACAATACTGCCATGTTATCTCCTTTTAGTAGTATTTAGACTTTCATTCTCCTCAAGCGCTTGTGTTTTCAACAAAGCTCAAAGTATTATGCCAACTAAATATGCGATTTTTAGGGTTTTTTAACGCGCATCTTGGATAAAACGGTTAAGCAATTGTTATCCCTAGAAAAATTCAAGCAAAGAAATGTGCAGGTGATGTCAAAGTCATCTTTCGCGTATAATAATCGGCTTTTCTCCCACTTAGTCAAAACATGCCCAAGCTTTGTGTTTTATCCGACTCTCACGGTTTTATCCATCCTGAGATTGTTGCCATGGCAAACCAATGCGACTTGGCCATTCACGTGGGCGATATTATTGACGAATCAACCCTAACGCAGCTGCAACCCAAGGACAAATTAATTGCAGTTAAAGGCAATAATGACGATCACATCACTTGGCTTAACGCCATTGAGACGCTGGAGATTGACAACAAGATCATTGCCATTGAACACGGTCACCTACACGGCCACCAATCGCCTTCGCACGACTCGCTCAGAGAGTCCTATCCACAGGCGCAACTGATTATCTACGGTCACACCCACAAACAGGTGGTTGACACCAACAAAACCCCTTGGATTATCAACCCCGGTGCCTGTGGCAATATCCGCAATCACGGCGGTGCCAAATGCCTCATCATTGACACCGACAACCATCAAAACTGGTCCATCACCGCGCACATTTTTGACTAATATTGAGTGGGTTATATACCCCTTAAGGCATAGAGATTTTTCAGACGTCCTATGTATAATTGATGGTTTTTTAAGCAAAAAGGA
>CAZMJI010000001.1:40571-47206 GCA_964566765.1 uncultured Piscirickettsiaceae bacterium | reverse complement strand
CTCACCTGAGAAGCGCACCAGTACCGATTCTGGCATATCCAGTGGCATCACACCGGTTGCAGCGGCAAAGGCGACCAGGCCCGAACCCGCTGGGAATGAGATACCAATTGGGAAGCGCGTGTGCGAGTCACCACCGGTACCCACGGTATCTGGCAGTAGCATACGGTTTAGCCAAGAGTGGATCACACCATCACCTGGGCGTAGCGACACACCGCCACGGTTCATAATAAAGTCAGGCAGGGTGTGGTGTGTTTGCACATCAACTGGCTTTGGATAAGCCGCTGTGTGGCAGAAACTTTGCATCACTAGATCCGCTGAGAAGCCTAGGCAAGCTAGGTCTTTTAGTTCGTCTCGTGTCATTGGACCGGTGGTGTCTTGTGAACCTACCGTAGTCATCTTAGGCTCGCAGTAAGTACCTGGGCGAATGCCTTCAACGCCACAAGCTTTACCCACCATCTTTTGTGCTAGTGAGAAACCTTTGCCTGAATCTTCAATCTCAACTGGTGAGCGGAATAGCTCTGATGTACCCAGACCCAGTGCTTCACGAGCACGAGCCGTTAGGCCACGACCAATAATCAGTGGAATACGACCGCCAGCCTGTACTTCATCCAGAATCACCTCTGACTTCAGACTGAAGGTGCTCAGTACTTCGTCGCTATCATGTGCTTTAACCACGCCTTCGTATGGATAGATGTCAATCACATCACCCATGTTAAGTTTGGCCACATCCAGTTCAATCGGTAGCGCACCTGAATCTTCCATGGTATTGAAGAAAATCGGCGCAATCTTGCCACCTAGGCAAACACCACCATCTTTCTTATTCGGTACGTAAGGAATCTCATCACCCATAAACCACAATACTGAGTTGGTGGCAGATTTACGTGAAGAGCCAGTACCAACCACATCACCTACGTAGGCCAGTGGAAAGCCTTTTTCATTAAGCGCTTCTAGTTGGGCAATTGGACCCACTTCACCTGGCTCATCTGGGTTGATGCCATCACGGGCCATTTTTAACATAGCTCTGGCATGTAGTGGAATATCTGGACGTGACCAAGCGTTTGGTGCAGGTGACAAATCGTCTGTGTTAGTCTCACCGGTGACCTTAAATACCGTCACCGTCATTTTCTCAGCAACTTTGTCTTTAGAAGTGAACCATTCACCATCAGCCCAAGACTGTATTACTTGTTTGGCTGCAGCATTACCCGCATCCGCCTTGTCTTTAACATCGTAGAAGGCGTCAAACATCAACAGCGTGTGTGACAGGCTCTTGGCCGCTAGGGGCGCTAAGGCTTCGTCATCTAATAGGTCGATCATCGGTGCAATATTGTAACCACCGACCATGGTGCCCAGTAGTTCCGCCGCCTGCGCTTTGCTAATGGCATTACAGGCTTGCTCGCCTTTGGCAACATGCGCTAGGAAACCAGCTTTAACATAAGCAGCTTCGTCCACACCTGGTGGTACGCGATGCGTTAGTAGGTCTAGGTAGAATGCTTCGTCGTTGCCGGCAATTAGATTGTCGACCACAGATTTGGTTTGTTCTGCATTAAGCGCCAATGGTGGCAAGTTCTCTTGCGCACGTTCTTCCACATGTTGAAGATAAGCCTGTTTCATGTCCGATTCCCAAATAGTAAACTAGCGTATAATTCTATCATTTTATTGGTTATATAACGAAAAGGTTTTTTACAATATGAATTTAACCCAGCTCAACGCAATCTCTCCAATCGATGGTCGTTACTTCGATAAGACCAAAGTATTGGGCAATATTTTTAGTGAATTTGGCTTGATTAAATACCGCGTCCTGATTGAGGTTCGCTGGCTACAAGCGATGGCCAATAACCCTGGCATTAGCGAGGTACCAAGCTTTAGTGCGGCAGCCAATCAAGCCTTAGACGGCATTGTGGATAACTTTAGCGAAGCCGATGCGCAAGCGGTTAAAGAGATTGAGAAAACCACCAACCACGATGTGAAAGCGGTGGAGTATTTCCTGAAGGATAAAATCAAGGGCAACGCCGAACTGGAAGCAGTCAGCGAATTCTTCCATTTTGCTTGCACCTCTGAGGATATTAATAACCTATCACACGCGCTAATGCTAATTGATGGTCGCAGCGTGCTCACTGAGAGAATGAACAACCTGCTGGCGCTTATTGCCGCGCTGGCTGAGAATAATGCCGGTGTGCCGATGCTCTCTAGAACGCATGGCCAAACCGCCTCACCAACCACAGTGGGTAAAGAGATGGCCAACTTTGCGTATCGACTCAAGCGTCAGCTGGACAACCTAGAACAAGTTAAAGTGATGGGTAAATTTAACGGTGCAGTGGGTAACTTTAATGCGCATCTATCGGCTTATCCAAACCTGGATTGGCAGGCAATCTCTGAAGACTTTATTGAGAGCCTGGGCGTGAACTACGCCATGTATACCCCACAGATTGAGCCGCACGACTATATTGCAGAATACTTCCATGCGATGAATCGCTTCAACACCATTTTGATTGATTTTTGTCGCGATGTTTGGGGCTATATTTCTCTGGGTTACTTTAAGCAGAAGACCGTGGCCGGTGAAGTGGGCTCATCAACCATGCCGCACAAGGTTAATCCAATCGATTTTGAAAATGGTGAGGGCAACTTAGGTATTGCCGGCGCCATTAATACCCACTTGGCAGACAAGCTGGCCATCTCACGTTGGCAGCGCGATCTATCAGACTCAACGGTACTGCGTAACTTAGGTGTGAGCTGCGGTCATGCGTTGATCGCCTATGCCTCAATTGCCAAAGGCATTGGCAAGCTGGAGACCAATGAAGCCAGATTGGCCGAAGATCTAGATAGTTCTTGGGAAGTTTTGGCAGAGCCAATCCAAACGGTAATGCGTCGTTATGGCGTAGAAAATCCGTATGAGAAACTCAAAGCACTGACTCGAGGCCAATCGATTAATGCGCAAATTCTCTCAGAATTTGTGGCAGATTTAGAGATTCCAGAGGAAGCCAAACAAGCATTGGCCGCATTAACGCCATCAGGCTACACCGGTGATGCGCAAAAGTTGGCTGAAGCGCTGAAAAAACTGATATAATTTCGCGTCTTATGCATTTTGCGTAAGATTTTTTTCAATAAGGAGCAAAAAACCCATGGTTAAAATTAGACTAGCTAGAGGTGGAGCCAAGAAAAAACCTTTTTATTCGATTGTAGCAACAGACTCTAGAAAGCGTAGAGACTCAGCTTACATTGAGCGTATTGGATACTTCAACCCAGTGGCGCGCGGACAAGAAGTTAGGCTAACCATCGAAGAAGACAGATTAGCATACTGGACCGGCCAAGGCGCGCAAGTGTCTGATCGTGTTAAGCAACTGATTAAAGAATTCAAAGACCCTTCAATTCGTGAGAAGCGCCTAGCAGCGCAAACTGCGAAGGTAGAAGCGGCTAAGGCGAAAGCAGAAGCAGAAGCCAAAGCAGCAGCTGAGGCAGAAGCCAAGGCAGCCGCAGAAGCAGAAGCCGCAGCAGCAGCGGAAGCTGAAGCTCAAGAGGCAGACGCCGAGGAAGCAGCAGCTGAGTAATTCTAAGCTGACTGAATCCAAACACCAAAGGCTATTGGTCGGTAAGATCAATGGCCTTTTTGGTGTTAAGGGCTGGGTAAAAATCTTCTCACACACCGAGCCTAGGAAAAACATCCTAACTTATCAGCCCTGGCAGGTGAAGATTGACAATCAGTGGCAAACCTTAGAGTTAAGCGGTGGTCGAGAGCAATCTAAAACTGTGGTGGCGGGCATTAAAGGCATCGATGACCGAGAGCAGGCGCGTGCGCTAATTGGCATTGAAATCTACATCAATCGCGAGCAACTACCGCAGTTAGAGCCAGGCGAGTACTACTGGGAAGACCTGATTGGTCTTGAGGTGATTAACACCCAAGGCGTGTCATTGGGCAAGGTGAAAAACCTCATGGACACCGGTGCCAATGCGGTGCTTATTAGTAAAACTCACAAAGAACATTGGGTGCCTTTTATTGAGCCACATCTGATCCAGGTGGATCTAGAAGCTGGACAAATCCAGGTTGATTGGGACGAAGACTTTTAAAAGGTCGTCAAATTTGGGCAAAAAGCCGTTGATTTGCCTAAAAAATCCGCAAATAATGCGGGTATTCGTATATAATGTTTCGCTTATATTCTCGCTATTGTGACTTTAGTCGATAAACCACACTAGTTTTCATTGCTTCCGCGCAAAGCGGAGCCATTTATTAATTCTGATTAGGATAAAGATGAACAAAATTGCAAGATTTTTGCCTTTTTTGGCTTGGATTCATGAGATTAAAGACTCAGGTGTTTTAAAAGCAGATGCGGTTGCCGGTCTGACGGTGGCTTTGGTATTGGTGCCACAGTCTATGGCTTATGCGCAGCTGGCTGGCTTGCCACCACAGCATGGTCTATACGCCTCATTTTTGCCGGTGATGATTGCCGCATTGATGGGTTCATCAAGACAACTAGGAACCGGCCCAGTGGCAGTGGTATCACTACTAACCGCGGCGGCTGTGCCAACCATTTTGCCAGAAGGTGCGACCATGGAGCAGTATGTGATCTATGCTTCATTACTGGCCTTCTTGGTAGGTATCTTTCAGTTTGCCCTAGGCGCGCTAAAGCTGGGCTTTGTCATTAACTTCTTATCACACCCAGTGGTGGTAGGCTTCACCAACGCAGCGGCTATTATTATTGGTACGTCACAGCTTAACAAGGTATTTGGTGTGGCCAAAGGTGAGGGTGAGAACACTTATGAACAAGTTTGGGGCACCTTGGTTAATGCCACAACAGACACGCATATGGTTACCCTAGGCATTGCGCTGATTGCTTTTGCCATTATGATCTTTATTAAAAAATTCCTGCCAAAATGGCCAGGTGTGTTGATTGCGGTAGCCGTGACCACGGTGATTTCATGGCTGACTAACTTTGGTGGCGTTGTTGAAGCTGGCGGCTATGGCGGCGCGATTGTGGGCACCATTCCAGAAGGTCTGCCATCGCTGGTGATTCCATCTTTTGATTTCTCGGTGATGAACCAGATGATGATCACTGCGATCACCATTGGTCTGATTGGTTTTATGGAGGCGATCTCAATTGCCAAAGCCATGGCTGCACAAACCAAGCAGCGTTTAGATGCTGACCAAGAGCTGATGGGTCAAGGCCTATCAAACGTGGTATCAAGCCTATTCCAGGGTTATGCGGTATCGGGTTCTTTCTCACGTTCAGCGGTGAATATCTCAGCCGGTGCGGTGACGGGCTTCTCATCAGTGGTGACTGCGGTGATTGTCGGTCTAACATTGCTATTTTTAACCCCGCTACTATATCACCTGCCGCAAGCAACTCTAGCCGCGGTGATTATTATGGCGGTGATTAACTTGATCAAGTTCGAGCCAATCAAGCACGCTTGGAAAGTTGAAAAGCACGATGCAGTGGTGGCAGTAACCTCATTTGTGTTGACCTTATTGTTTGCGCCACACCTAGAAAACGGTATTGTGATCGGTGTGATTCTGTCACTAGCACTATTCCTATTCCGCACCATGACACCAAGATTTATTGAGCTGTCAGCCCATAGTGGCTCAACCATGTTCGTTAATGCACTGGATAACAAAATCGAGAGCTGCGAAGTGGTGTCGATTGTGAAATACTCAGGTTCGCTATACTTTGCCAATGCGGGTTACTTCGAAGACCGTATGTTGGGCTTGATTGCGGACAAACAACCATGTATCAAATACGTGATTGTTGATATGGCCGGCATCAGTCAGATCGACGCCTCCGGTGAAGAGATGCTCTCAGGCCTACTAGAGCGTTGTTCTTCAAATGGTGTAGAGATTCTATTTGCCCGTATCGAAGGTATTGATAATGTGTTGAAGCGTTCTGGCTTTGTTGATCAGTTTGGTCAAAATCGTTTCTTCGATCGTCGTACCGACGCCTTGCGCTATGCTTGGAAAGAACTGGGCGATGAAGAAGCAGCTTCTAACAGCCCGCTTAAACACCTAATTTCTTAACCCTAATGATCACCACCCAGCCTCTGATACCATCTTAGAGGCTGGTGCGGTTTTATTGTCTGATTAAACAGACTGCTTACGAGAGACTTATGCTAAATACAAAGACCATTTTCGCCATCCTTTTCACATTGTTTGCCTTATGGTTGGCCTCAGTTGCACCCACTAGTGCCATTGCTTGGATGCTGGCCATCTTATTGCTGATTGTGTATTTGTTTGCCTTTGAAGTGGTGGAAGTTGATGAAGCTGCCATCACCATTATGGTGATTCTGGGTTTGACCTCATTGCCACTGGTTTACCAACTGATGGGCCTAGAGGGCGGACTGGTTGACACCAATAAGCTTTTTAATGGTTTTTCCTCCAATGCGGTGATGTCCATTATTGCGGTGATGATTATCGGTGCGGGTTTGGACAAGACCGGCCTGATGACCAAGGTGGCGGCGTTTATTTTGAAAAAGGGCGGCAAGTCAGAAGGCAGAATCATTCCAATCGTCTCCTCGACGGTCGGCTTTATTTCTTCTTTTATGCAAAATGTGGGCGCGGCTGCTTTGTTCATTCCAGTGGTCAGTCGTATTTCCTCTAAATCTGGCGTACCGATGTCGCGCTTATTGATGCCAATGGGCTTTACTGCCATCTT
>CAZMJI010000001.1:4039-40471 GCA_964566765.1 uncultured Piscirickettsiaceae bacterium | reverse complement strand
TGTCTGATACGATTGAACGCTTTGTGGATTTATTTTCTACCCAAACCTGCGGTATTGCTGAGCTGGTGATTCCACCAAACTCTACCTTGATTGGCAAGACTGCCCGTGACGTTTGGCTAAGAAAGACTTACGGTCTCTCTATGGTGGCCCTGCACCGACATGGTGAGACCTTGGAGGGTGGCGACGGCATTAGAGACATGGCATTTCAGTCTGGCGACACCATTGTTGCCCACGTGTGTTGGGAGGATCTTGAGCGCTTGCAAAATAACAAAGACTTTATTATTGCCACCTCAGACTACCCAAGACAAGAAGAATCGCGACCAGAGAAGATTAAATGGGCAGCTGTCTTTTTCACCATCGCACTGTTTTTAATCTTGTTTACCGACATTAAGTTGTCGATTGCATTGATGACCGGTGCATTGGGCATGATCCTAACCAAGGTACTCAATATTGAAGAGGCTTATCGAGCCGTGTCATGGAAAACCGTGTTCTTATTGGCCAGTTTGATTCCATTGGGCTTGGCGGTCTCTAAGACCGGTACAGCCTTGTGGATTGCACAAGAAACCGTTAAAGTGGTGGGTGACATGGCACCGATTGTGATCCTCAGTGCGATTGCCATCTTAGCAACCTTCTTTACCTTGGTGATGTCGAATGTGGGTGCTACCATCTTATTGGTGCCGATCGCAGTAAACGTGGCCATTCAGGTTGGTGCTGATCCGGCGATTTATGCGCTAACGGTTGCCATTGCCACCTCAAACTCTTTCTTAATCCCAACCCACCAGGTTAACGCATTGATCATGGGACCGGGTGGCTATAAGGTGGCTGACTTTATCAAGGCGGGTGGCATTATGACCATCTTATTCTTGGTGGTGATGATCACCATGATTAGCCTGGTATTTTAATCACTTGATGGGCTCGCCCTAGCAGGGTGAGCTTAGTTACCCAGTGTTGGGTAGTAGGCTTTGACAAAATACAGGCCTTGCGGTTCAGCCGTCATTCCGGCCTGTTTGCGATCTCTAGAATCGAGTACTTCTTGTACCCAGGCTTCCGAGCGCTCGCCACGCCCAACTTTGAGTAGCGTACCCACCAGGTTGCGCACCATATGATGCAAAAAGGCATTGGCTTTAACCCTCAGTATCACCGTGTTATCACGCTGCTCAAACGCGATGCGCTCAATGGTTTTAACTGGCGATTTGGCTTGGCATAAACTGGCTCTAAAGGCTGAGAAATCGTGTTCGCCCAACAAGTACTGGCAAGCGCGATTCATGGCGTCGACATCTAAGGCTCTAGGCTCCCACACGCTGTGCTGTGATTTGAGTGCCGAGCGCACTGGATGATTGTGAATGTGGTATTCGTAGCTTCTGGCAACCGCATTAAAGCGCGCATGAAAATCCTCATTAACCGACTTGGCCCATTTGAAGTTAACATCGCTGGGCAGATTGACATTGCCACCAAAGACCCAAGCGCGCTCACTACGCACCACCTCGGTCTCGAAATGAATCACTTGCTCTAAGGCGTGTACACCCGCATCAGTGCGGCCTGAGCAAAACACACGCACCGGATGGTCAGCTACTTGGGACAAGGCTGCTTCCACCACTTGTTGTACCGTGCGAACGCCGGTTTTTTGCACTTGCCAACCGTGAAAATGGGTGCCTTGATATTCAACACCTAATGCAATTTTCATAAAGCTTGTAAAATACGACCATGGCTGATTATTCTACCTTATCCCTATGTTCGACTGACGAGATTGAGTATCTGGTCTTTGAGCGTCTTGAGAGCACCAATGACTATCTCTTGGCACAGCCGCCGAGTGGTAAAACACAGGTCTGCGTAGCGGCTGAGCAAACCGCAGGCAAGGGGCAATATGGCCGCGCCTGGATCAGCAGCCAGGATTCCAGTATTTTGCTCTCTGTTCGTCGCGCTTTTCCAGTCAGTCGTGCGCTGAATGGCCTCAGTCTGATGGCAGGCTTATCGCTGATTAAGGTGTTGAATGAGCTGGGGATCTCTGGCGCACAGCTTAAATGGCCGAATGATGTGTATGTGGATAACAAAAAACTGGCCGGCATTTTGATCGAAAGCTCGGTGCAAGGACAAACGCAATACCCGGTGATTGGCATTGGCCTGAACAATCACCTGCAAAACGCGCAGATTGACAAGCCTTGGACAGATTTATTTAGCCTACTGGGTCAGGCCCAGGATGCGCCCGCAATAATCCAGCGCATTGCCAAACAACTGACCCAGGATTGTGCGCAATTTGAAGATCAGGGTTTCGAGGCGTTTAGACCAGCCTATCAGGCTTGTGATTACCTATTGGGTCGAGAATTACGCCTGGATTATCAACACCAAACCCTGGTCGGCGTTGCTTCAGGTATCGACGTTGAAGGCGCCCTGCTGCTGACCCATGCAGGCCAAGTGATTAAGGTCTATAGCTCTGAGCAAATCGAGCTGATTTAGGGTAAGATAGCAGCATTTACTCAGTATAAGCACCATGCAAGCAAACGTTTTATCTGCCAAGCACCTTCGTAAGAAATACGCAGGCCGTGAAGTGGTTAGTGATGTGTCGTTTGAGGTCAGAAGTGGTGAGATTGTGGGCTTATTAGGCCCCAATGGTGCGGGTAAGACCACCTGTTTTTATATGGCCTGTGGTTTGGTTAGAGCTGACAAAGGTAAAGTATTTCTAGGCAAGAAAGAGATTGGCAAGTTGCCTATGCATAAGCGCGCCAAATTGGGCTTGGGTTATCTACCACAAGAAGCCTCTATTTTCCGCAAACTCAGTGTTGAAGACAATATTTTGGCGGTGTTGGAGCTTAACGAATCGCTGGATGAGGCGGAGCGTGGGCATCGTCTAGAGGCACTACTGGCCGAATTTCATATTGAGCACATTCGTCATATTGAAGGCCAAAGCCTATCGGGCGGTGAGCGCCGACGTGTGGAGATTGCTCGTGCACTGGCCATGGACCCTAAATTCGTATTATTGGATGAGCCGTTTGCCGGGGTTGACCCGATCTCAGTGGGCGATATCCAGACCATTATCAACCACTTAAAAGACAAAGGCATTGGTGTGCTGATCACCGATCATAACTATCGCGAAATGCTAGACACCTGTGACCATTCATACGTGCTGCACAATGGCGTGATTATTGCCAAGGGCAATAAGAGCGAAATTCTATCTAACCGCGAGGTTAAAGAAGTGTATCTGGGCGAATCTCGTCATGACTAAAGATTATATTACCCTGGGCATTGAGAGCTCCTGTGATGAGACTGGCCTGGGCTTGTACTCGCAACAACAGGGCCTCTTGGCGCATCGCTTATTCTCCCAGGTAGAGCTGCATGCCGACTATGGTGGTGTGGTGCCTGAGTTGGCCTCAAGAGACCATATTCAGCGCGCCATCCCCCTGATTGAGACCGTGTTAGATGACGCGGATTTAGCGCTGGATCAAATTGACGGCATTGCCTATACCGCTGGTCCTGGTCTCTCGGGTGCGCTACTGGTGGGCGCCAGTATTGCCAGAAGTTTGGCCTGGAGCTTGGGCGTGCCTTCGCTGGCTGTACACCACATGGAAGGCCACCTATTGGCGCCGCTATTGGATAAAGACAATCAACCAGAGTTTCCTTTTGTGGCGCTATTGGTCTCTGGTGGTCATACACTATTGGTCAAGGTCGAAGCGATTGGCGACTATCAAATTCTAGGCGAATCGTTGGATGACGCGGTCGGTGAGGCCTTTGATAAAACGGCTAAGATTCTAGGCCTGGGGTATCCAGGCGGCCCGGCATTGGCCAAATTGGCCGAACAGGGCGATGAAACTCGATTTACTTTTCCTAGGCCCATGACCGATAGACCGGGTTTGGATTTTAGCTTTAGTGGTCTTAAAACCTTTTCACGCAATACCTACGAAGCTCATCCTCAGGAGGGCGCCAACATTGCCAAAGCCTTTGAGGTGGCAGCTACCAAAACCCTGGCGATTAAATGTAAGCGCGCTCTGGAGCAAACTACTTATAAAAACTTAGTGGTTGCTGGTGGTGTGAGCGCCAATAAATCGCTGAGACTAGAACTGGACGCCTTAGCAGACAAGCACCAATACCAAGTGTTTTATCCAGGCATGGAATTCTGCACCGACAATGGTGCAATGATCGCCCTAGCCGGGCATATTCGCCTGACTCAAGGCCAACATACACCAGGCCATGATATCAGTATCAAGCCACGATGGAATCTAGAAGAGCTAGATCCAATTACCGCATAAACCGGTTTTTGCGCGGATAAAATCTTTCTTTTTGACCTATAATTAAGACTGATTGGTTTCTATTGGTAAGGGGATGGCATTAGGTCAGGGTCGATTGGCGCAAGTTTATACGCGAGGCAGTTTGGGGCTAACCCCGCCGTTGGTGGTGGTTGAGGCGCATCTTGCACCGGGATTGCCGAGTTTTTCGATTGTTGGTTTGCCAGAAGGCGCTTTGCGAGAGAGTCGAGAGCGTGTGCGCAGCGCCATTATCAATTCTGGCTTTAAGTTCCCCCAGGGACGTATCACGGTGAGCTTGGCGCCCGCCAATCTGCCTAAGCAAGGCAGTCGTTATGACCTGCCCATTGCCCTGGCGTTATTAATCGCTTCAGGGCAGCTAGTCCCAGTACTGGACGTGACACAAGTAGAGTGCTATGCAGAGTTGGGGTTAGATGGTACATTGCGTAGTACAGAGGCACTATTGCCAGCGGTCTTAGCCACGCAGCAGGCGCGTCGCCTACCTGTGCTTTCCCGTGCCGACGCAACCCAGTGCCGGTTGGCTGGTGATGGCGAGTTTTATCAAGCCAGTAGTCTGCTGCAGGTTTGTGCATTGCTGTTGCAGCCCGTTGCGCCGGAAAAACCAAACAAGGTGAGCGAGCAACCGGTGCATTATGCGCATAACCTGTCTCAGGTGAAAGGGCAGTATCAAGCCAGGCGAGCCTTAGAGATTGCGGCAGCCGGCGGCCACCATCTGTTATTAATAGGCACACCAGGCTCAGGCAAAAGCCTGTTGGCACAGTGTCTGCCATCGATTATGCCGCCACTAACAGCAGACCAGGCCAGAGAATGTGCGCTTATTTACGCCTTGGTTAATCAAGTGGTTGCTAACCATCTCGCTCGTCCATTTAGGGCGCCGCATCATTCGGCCTCGCTTGCTGCGATGATTGGCGGTGGTAGCCTACCCAAGCCTGGTGAAATCTCCTTGGCGCATCAAGGTGTGCTATTTTTAGATGAGTTGGGCGAATTTCCACGTCAAGTCTTGGAGGCATTAAGACAACCTTTGGAGAGCGGAGAGGTGCATATTTCCCGCGCCCAACAGCAGTTGATTTTTCCGGCCAATTTTCAGTTGGTAGCGGCGATGAATCCCTGTCCTTGCGGTTATTATGGTGACGGTAGCGAGCGCTGTCATTGTAGCGAACAGCAAATTACCAAGTATCAATCCAAGGTCTCTGGGCCGCTACTTGATCGTCTGGATATGGTGCTAACAATCCTGCCGCTTAAACAACAAGTATTGCTAGATGATAATTCGAAGCATGAGTATAGCGATAAAGTGCGAGATCGGGTCATAGGTGCTTATAATAGACAGCTGGAGCGACAAGGCGGGATCAATGCGCAGCTTAGTACTGAGACGCTGGATCAGACGGTGTCGCTGAAGCGAGATAATCAGCTTATATTAGAGCGGATTATGACTAAGTTAAGTCTGTCAGCGCGTAGCTACTATCGTATTTTAAGGGTGGCGAGAACCATTGCTGATTTGGCTGCTAGTGAGACAGTAGAAAAACAACATTTAATAGAAGCGGCGAGTTATCGACGTGATAGATAAAAGATTATGGTTATTATTCCGGCAATTGATTTAAAAGATGGTCAGTGTGTGCGTCTAAGACAAGGCTTGATGGACGACACCACCGTGTTTTCAGACAACCCAACTGAGATGGCGGCCCAGTGGGTAGAGCAAGGCGCCAAACGTTTGCATTTGGTAGATTTAAATGGTGCGTTTGAGGGCAAGCCAGTCAATGCTGAGAGTGTCAAGTCAATTACCCAGGCCTTTCCAGATCTGCCGGTGCAAATCGGTGGCGGCATTCGTGATATGGCCATTGCTAATGCTTATGTAGAAGCGGGCATTAGTTATTTGATTATTGGCACCATGGCGGTGACGCATCCGGAATTTGTCTCTGAATTGTGTCGTGAGTTTCCGGGTAAGGTGATTGTTGGTTTAGATGCCAATAATGGCTTGGTGGCAACTGAGGGCTGGGCCAAGCAGACCGATCTGCATGTGGTGGATTTGGCCAAGAAATTTGAACAAGATGGTGTCAGCTCGATTGTGTATACCGACATTGCCCGCGATGGCATGATGCAAGGGGTGAATGTTGAAGCCACAGCAGATCTGGCCAAGCAAACGTCGATTCCAATTATTGCTTCAGGTGGTATTACCAATATGGATGATATCTCTGCACTATTAACCCAGGCACATCACGGCATCGCCGGCGCCATTACTGGACGTGCTATCTACGAAGGCACCCTGGACTTTGCCAAAGCACAGGCACTATGTGATGCAAATTGAAGTGGCTTACGCACTGGAAAACAAACAAACCTTGTTAAGCCTGGAGGTTGATGAGGGCATCACCCTAGAGCAGGCGATTGAGGTCTCTGGCATTGTCAATGAGTATCCGCAAATTGACCTGTCTAAGGATCGCGTGGGTATTTTTGGTAAGTTTGCCAAATTGGATACCGTGCTCAGAGACAAAGACCGCGTGGAGATCTATCGACCACTGATTGCCGATCCTAAACAAGTGAGAAAGCAACGCGCTGCCGAAGGCAAGGCCATGCGTAGTGGTAAAAAAGCCTAAGGATCGGGTACAATACATGCTGAGGACAGATAATACGTTTTTATGAAAGACAAACCACCGCGAAGCGCTTCGTCGCTTGCGCAACTCACCAAAAGCCTTTTTCACCAACCTTTAGAATCTAAAGAAGAACTGATGCAAGCCTTGCGAGAGGCTGAAGAGAGTCATATTATTGACTCACATTCGCGCTTGATCATTGAAGGTACCATGCAGCTGGAAAACCTAGAGGTGCGCGATGTGATGGTGCCGAAGTCGAAAATGGTGATGTTGGATCCCAATGCCTCCAAGCAAGAGTTGTTGGAGGTGATGATTAACTCGTCGCATTCACGTTTTCCTGTGCTCAATACCGACAAAGATAAGGTTCAAGGGATTTTATTGGCCAAGGATTTGCTCAGCTATCTGGCCAAAGATCGAAAAGATGACTTTAACTACAAAGAGTATTTAAGAGAATCCATCCTGGTGCCTGAGAGCAAAACCTTGGGTGCGCTACTAAGGGAATTCCAAACCAAGAAATCACACATGGCTGTGGTCATGGATGAGTATGGTGAGATTGCTGGTCTGGTCACGCTAGAGGATGTGTTAGAGCAAATTGTGGGCGAGATTGAAGACGAACATGATTTAGAAGAGGACAACATCATTGATTTTGGTGAGGGTCGATATCTACTCAAAGGCAACACACCATTGGAAGAATTCGAAGAATTCTTTATGGTGAAAATTCAAGCGGGCGACGTCGATACAGTCGCTGGCTTTGTGATTCAAGGCTTCACTTATCTGCCTGAGCAGATGGATGAAATTTCTTTGCAAGGGTTTAATTTTAAGGTGCTTAAGGCAGATTCAAGACGTGTACATCTGCTGGAAGTAGAACGCACCCAGTAATTCGGAGAGCGAGATGGATATCATAGTCTCGGTCATGCTCATGGGTTTGTTAGGCGGCGCACATTGCTTGGGCATGTGTGGTGGCGTGGTCGGCCTACTAAGTGCCAATATTGCCCCGGGCGCAAAAACCAATGCCGTGCAAAGCGCCAAACTTCACCTGGGCTATAACTTGGGTCGAATTCTCAGCTATGTGCTGATGGGCGCCCTGTTCGGGCTATTAGGAACGTTGTTAGCACATACGCTACAAATGAGCACTTTTGACAACATATTACGTCTATTTTCCGGAATTTTAATGATTTTTGTTGGCCTGTATATTGGCGCTTGGTCAGGTGCTATTCAAGTACTAGAGCGTTTAGGTGCTAAGCTGTGGCGCTATCTGCAGCCACTGAGCATGCGTTTTATGCCGGTTAGCAGCATGCAGCGTGCTTTCTTGGTGGGTCTATTATGGGGCGGCATCCCTTGCGGTTTGGTGTATGGCGCGCTCAGTTTTGCCATGCTCTCAGGCAGTGCTGCTGAAGGCGCACTGATTATGCTGGCCTTTGGCCTAGGCACTTTGCCCGCACTACTGCTGATGGCCAGCATGGCAGAGAAGCTTTCACAGTTTGTTAAGCGGCCTTGGGTGAGAAAGTTTTCAGGCGCGGTGATCATTCTATTGGGTCTAAATGCGGCTTGGATGCCAACCAAGGCACTGATTTTAAGCGCTACAAGTTTGGATGAGACCTACCTACAGCAACCCATTTATCATTCGGATTACGATAATTTAGTATGAGCCAAGTTGATCTTAATAGTACCGTCGAACACGCCATTGAGTTGATCCGCTCCATCCCCGAGGTGAGCGATTATGAGATTGTATTGGGTGAGAGCTCCGGGGTGTCAACTGCCGTGCGTTTGGGCAAGGTGGAAACCTTGGAATATCACCTGGATGTGAGCTTTGACGTGAATTTATACATGGGTCATAAAAAAGGCCATGCTTCTAGTGTTGACCTATCGCCACAAGGTTTGGCCAACACCATTGAATCGGCACGCCGTATTGCTCAGTACACACAGCCCGATCCTTATAACGGTTTGGCGCCCAAGGAACTGATGGCGTTCAAGGTGCCCGATTTAGATCTGTACCACCCTTGGGAGTTGGATTCAAATCATAGCATTGAGCTGGCCACAGCCTGTGAGCAAGCAGCGCTGGATCAGCCACATATTGATAACTCCGAAGGCGCTGAAGTGTCTAGTTTTCAAGGTGAATCCTTGTATGCCAACTCGAATGACTTGATTGCCAGTCAGAAGGGCGCTAAGCATTCCATCAATTGCAGCGTGATTGCTCAACGCGATCAGGAGATGCAAACTGCCTATGAGTTTACCAGTGCACTGGACAGCCAAGACTTGGAAGCGCCCGAGGTGGTTGGTCAGCGTGCAGCCAAACGCGCCAGTGACAAACTGGGCGCACAAACGCTGAGTGCCAGAAAGTGCCCAGTCATTTTTACCCCAAGGTTGGCCAGCGGCCTAATTGCCGAGCTTATTGGTGCCTTAGGCGGTGCCAGACAGTTTAAACAAACCACCTTTTTATTAGACAGTTTGGGTGCCCAAGTGCTACCGGCTGGGATCAGCATTACCGAGGATCCGCTACGCAAGAAAACCATTGGTGCCAAAGCCTTTGACCGAGATGGTGTGCTTAAGCGCCATCAATCGTTTGTTGAAGACGGCCGAGTCAAGAGTTATGTGATGGGTCAGTATTCAGCCAATCAATTAGGCTTGGCAACCACAGCCAATGCCGGCGGGGTGAATAATGTGCTGATTGAGCACGGATTTGATTTGGATTTTGAAGCACTGGTCAGACAGATGGATCGTGGCTTTATTGCCACCGAGCTGATGGGCCATGGGGTTAATGCTACCACTGGCAATTATTCGCGAGGCGCGCTGGGCTTCTGGGTGGAAGATGGGCAAATTCAATACCCAGTGTCAGGGCTGACCATTGCCAGTAATTTACAAGACATGTTGTTGGGTATTTCGGGCATCGCCAATGATGTGGATAATCGTCTCAATATTAAAAGCGGGTCTGTTATGATTGATGAGATGACGCTAGCAGGAGAAAGTTAATGAACTTTGATGTGGTGATTGCAGGTGGTGCGATGGCAGGTCAGGCCTTGGCCTTATCGTTGGCCAATAGTGGTTTGAGTATTGCTGTGATTGAGCCACATAATCCCAATCCTGAGTTGGATACAGACTACCACACACGTGTTAGTGCCATTACGCCTAAATCTGAAGCCTTATTGAAGTCGATTGGCGCCTGGGGGCGAATTGCGCGCAAACAAGCCTTTAGTGCAACGCGAGTTTGGGATCAAAACTCACATGGCAATTTGGATTTTGAGATTGATGAGCAGCGAGATCACCTGGGCCATATTATTGAAAATGATGCGATTCAACGCGCCTTGTTTGAAGCCTTGCAAGAAACCTCGGTGGTGTTCCTCTCAGCTGCGCTAAACACCATGACACACACTGGCTCTGGCTATCAAATTCAACTGGACAATCAAGAGTGCATCGACTGCAAATTACTGATTGGTGCCGATGGCGCCCGTTCTCGAGTCAGAAGCCTGGCGGGTATTGAACATAGTGAGCATGACTATGGGCAAAAAGCCATTGTCTGTAATATTCGTACCGATAAACCATTAGAACACACCACTTGGCAACGTTTTTTAGCAGACAGTATTATTGCGTTATTGCCATTAGAAGACAACATCGCCTCAATTGTTTGGTCAGCTGAAAATCCGTTGGCCGATGAG
This sequence comes from uncultured Piscirickettsiaceae bacterium, assembly GCA_964566765.1. GTDB lineage: Bacteria > Pseudomonadota > Gammaproteobacteria > PS1 > Pseudothioglobaceae > Thioglobus_B. Next base: position 29,980 of record CAZMJI010000001.1, on the reverse strand, counting down.
CTGATGACACTCTCAGCCGATGAATTTGGCGAGCATCTGGCCCAAGGTGTGGAGTATCGTTTTGGGCGTTTTCAGGTGCTAAGTGAGATTCAGGCCTTTCCACTGATTGAACGCAGCTCCAAGGATTACGTACAGGAAAATTTAGCACTGATTGGTGATGCGGCGCATAATATTCACCCGTTAGCAGGCCAGGGCATTAATCTAGGTTTTGGCGATGTTTTAGAATTATCGGAACAATTAAAAGCAAATATCCACAATTTTTCTGATTATTTGCTACTTAGAAAATACGCCAGAGCCAGACGCCTGGATAATGAGTTGATGGCTAAGACCATGACAGGCCTTAATTGGATCTATAAGGAAAATTCAGAGCCAATGCGTATCTTGCGTGGCTTGGGGATGAATCTGGTAAATCACACACCGCTGTTGAAAAGTTTCTTTCAAAAACACGCCTTGGGCAAGTTTTAAAAATACCGAGACGGTGTAATCACACCGTCCAGTGGTACATCCCAGCTTTGACGCTCTAGTGCTGCCACCTCCTGACAGTCAAACGCCAAACCATAGAGTTTTGGGTGTCGAAAAGACCGTTGTCGATGTTTAAAGCTTAGCGTGCGATCATAAAATCCACCACCCATGCCAATGCGGTTTCTGCTTTGGTCAAATCCCACCAAGGGCGTGAAAATCAGACTCAGTTGATGAGCGTGTTTAATCGGCGTGTTAATCGGTTCAGGGATGCCAAAACGATTGCGAGAAACATGTTTTCCAATTTTTGCAAAAATTAGACTTTTTCCAGACAATTTCGGTAAATAGATGCTAATACCCTGTTTTTTTAAGACGTTACTGATATAGATAGGGTCGATTTCACCATCATTAGGCAAAAATAATGCCACCGTTTGCCCACGCGAGATCCTCAGACGTCTTTGCACCTGTTGTTGTAGTTTCCGGGCAAAAGTTTGACGCTCAATCGCACCAATGGCGCGTCGTTTTTGTCGTAGGGCTTGTCTTAATGCATGCATGATAAAAACTGCTGATAAACATCCGTTGTGCCGTGTTGATAAGAAACCTGAACCATAAGGTTCAAGGCGGAAGTTCGAAGCTTACCGCAGGCTTCCCACTTCAAGGTGGGCTTGCTCAATAGTAGGCTATCTCATCTCCTAGTGTATTTATTTATCGGCTCAGGGGATATAACCAATCACGCACACAACAGACAGTCTCTATTATCGCCTGTTGAAGGTGACTTGGTGATATTTTTTGTCTAAACCACCTTTTTTAACAGCTCAATGGTCCTGTCCATGGCCAGGTTAAGGTTGTCAAACAGCTCTTTTTCGCTATGGCTATTGGCATCATCGGAGATGCCCTTAATCAGGGTTGTTGGCACTTGATAGCGCTTGGCGGTATAAGCCACCGCAAAGCCTTCCATATCCACCATATCAGCTTGATCTTCAATGGCTAAAGTGTCGGTGATAAATTGATCGCCGGTGGTAAGGGTGGCGGTTGCCTCATTCTCAGGATAACTGCAGTCAAGGCGTTGGTACATATCTTGCTGATAGGCTTCAAAGGGAATATAAGCATCATGCTGGGTGACCGAGCTAATAAAAAAGGCTTGACCCGCCTCAATCGGACTGAGTGCACCAGCCAGGCCAATATTGATAATGCGCCCAACTTGGTGCTCTTCGATCAGTGCTGCCGTGGCAATGGCACTGGCCACTTTGCCAATGCTAGATTCGATTAGAATGACGTTTTGATTGGTAAAGGTGTTGTAGCCTAGAACGGAATTATCGGGTGTCAGACCTAAGGCTGCCACAATCTTTTGCACCTCTTCATGCATGGCGCAAACAATGCCAGTTTTAGTCATAGGTGATTTGCGCTTTAATTGGGAAGTTCATTTGCGCTCTTGCACCTAGGAATGCAAGCTCAATTACACACTCTAGTGCCAGTACTTGCGCACCCAGATCCTCCAGCAGTTGCGCCACAGCCTTCACCGAGCCACCGGTGGCTAATAGGTCATCAACGATCAGCACCTTGTCTGCGCTAGTGATTGAATTTTCATGCATCTCAAAGGTGTTTTGACCATATTCCAGCTGATAGTCAATGCTGACGCAACGATCCGGCAGCTTGCCGGGTTTGCGTACCATCACAAAGGGGATACCCAGCCTGTAAGCCACAGCAGCGCCAAAGATAAAGCCCCTGGCATCCAGCCCTACAATCTTGTCAATTTGCCCATGGTCATGGCGCTTAGCAATGTCCTCAACCACGTGAGCAAAGGCTTTCGGCTCGGCGAGCAGCGGCGAGATGTCTTTAAACACGATGCCGGGCTTTGGAAAATCAACAATGTCTTTAATGTAAGGCTCTAAGTTCATGGGTACAGGTTGTTAATGTTTGGCTTTTATTATCGCTATTTATCCAGGATGAGTTGGGTTTTTTACGTCGGCCTCAAAAGCAGCGTAGTAAAATAGCCTGGTGACTAATACTGCAACCAATCAGTTTGCGCAAATAGGGTTATCATCGGCGCTGTTAGAGAGTCTTGCGCGCCTTAACTATCAACGGCCAACCTCTATTCAGCAACAATCCCTACCCAGCATTCTTAAACACCAGGATGTGATTGCTCAGGCCAGCACCGGCTCGGGCAAAACGCTGGCATTTGCCCTGGGCATCTTGCAAGCCCTGGATTTGAAAAACTTCAGACCACAGGCTCTGGTTATTTGTCCCACTCGAGAGTTGGCAGATCAGGTGGCTGGCGTGTTTAGGCAGTTGGCCAAAACCTTGCCCAATACTAAAATCTTAAGCCTTTGTGGTGGTATGCCTATCGGCCCACAAATTGGTTCACTGGCACATGGCGCGCATGTGGTGGTGGGCACCCCGGGGCGCCTAGAAGCACATCTGCGCAAACGCACGCTCAAGCTTGATCACTTGCAAACCTGGGTATTAGATGAGGCGGATCGTATGCTAGATATGGGTTTTGAGGAGGCGATTGAGAAGATTTCGGCTTACTTGCCCAAAGCGCATCAAACGCTACTCTTTAGCGCCACTTATCCTGAAGGAATTCAGCAGCTATCCGAAGGCCTGATGCAATCGCCAATCATGCTAGAGGCTGAGGCACTGCAAAATCAACCCAAGATTAAACAGCAGTTTTATTTGGTTGAAGATGCACAATCTCAACTACAGGCGCTGCATGTACTGCTGGCCAAGCATCGTCTGCCGTCAGTGCTGGTGTTTTGTAACACCAAAATTCAGACCAAAACCGTGGCCAACTATCTACAGGCGCAAGGATTTTATGCGCTGGCCATTCATGGTGATCTTGAGCAGTGGCAACGTGAAGAGGCCTTGGTGCGCTTTGTTAATGGCAGTGTCAATGTGTTGGTGGCAACCGATGTGGCAGCACGTGGTTTAGATATTGATGACCTAGGTTTGGTAATCAGTTTTGACTTAGCGCATGAACAAGCGGTGCATACGCACCGCATTGGTCGCACGGGTAGGGCGGGGCAAAAAGGCTTGGCTTGCCACCTATGCACACCTAAGGATAAGTATCGACTGGGCACATTTGGGTTCGAGGTGGCAGACTTGTTTAACACGCCACTACCAGGCAAGGTCTATCTAGACAAACACATCAAGCGTCCGGAGAAGACCACCCTTAAGATTGACGGCGGCAAAAAGCAAAAATTGCGACCGGGTGATATTGTTGGTGCCTTAACCGGACACCAAGGTGTGCCAGGTGATAGTATTGGTAAGATCGATGTGTTAGCCAATCATGCTTATGTAGCGATTGAGAGCAGTTGGGTAAAGCCAGCGCTGAGAAAGATTCGCAACGACCGCATTAAGAAAAAAGCCTTTAAGGCGCGCGTGCTAAACTTGCCTAAAGCTCCCTAATATCTAGAATCTCCCAACTCTGATCGTCGTAGTCAACTTCAAATCCTGTTAGCGCATCTCTGACTTGCACCACAAACGCATCAGGCAGCTGGAACACACGAACGCAACCGGTAAAGCCTTCAATCACTTGGTGGCGGTTTTCATTCACCACGTCTTGTCGAGACAGGGCAACGTCTGAGAAGTTGCCAATTACCTCGGTGATAAAATCAGGTTCGGCCATTGGGTAGAAGCCAATTGATTGATATTTTTGCACCATGCTCACAGCACCCTCTAGGTTCTGGCGAATGCCTTCGATGTCGGTGATATTTTGCGTGATTGATAGAACTTTCTCCGCTTCTTTATCAACCGAGACCGAATACAGATGGGAAAAAACAGTGATGGTTTGTGTGCTCATGATACTTTGATGATACTTTGCCACCATTTTAATCGATCCTTGGGTGGTTTTTTACCCATAAACAGTATTGTTATTTGCCAGTAAAATGTACTCAATCACTTTTATTGGATGATTTATGACAGCGCCACAATATTCAAAATTTGGTGAAAAATTTACCCAACATTCAGGCATCACCCAATTGATGCAAGACTTGGGTCGTGCTAATCAAAGCAACAATCCGGACGTGGTGATGCTAGGCGGTGGCAATCCCGCACTGATTCCCGCAGCACACCAGGTATTCGTTGCTGAATTGGAACGACTGATCCACGATCAAGGCGTGGATCAAATGCTGGGTTATTATGATGGCCCTCAAGGATCTGAACGCTTTATTCAGGTACTGGTTGAGATGCTCAATCAAGCGTATGACTGGGGTTTAAGCACGGATCATATTGCCATCACCAACGGCTCGCAAAGCAGCTTATTCTCATTGTTTAATTTGTTTGCTGGCGAGATGCCAGGCGGTGGTCAAAAGCAAGTGCTATTGCCATTGGTGCCCGAGTATATTGGCTACGCCGATCAAGGCCTGTCTGAACAGATGTTTGTCTCTGTCAAGCCGGCAATCAAGCGGCTGGACAATCAAGAATTTAAATATCAAATTGATTTTGAACAACTAGAGCAAACGCTGACAGAGCACGATATTGGGGTGATTTGTGTCTCTAGACCGACCAATCCCAGCGGCAATGTGATTACTGATGCGGAGTTGGCACAACTCAGACAGATTGCTAAGGCGCACCAACTGCCACTGATTGTGGACAATGCTTATGGGCAGCCGTTCCCTGGGGTGATCTACACACAAGTACAGCCACATTGGGATGACAACACGATTTTATGTTTGTCGCTATCCAAATTGGGCTTACCAGGGCTAAGAACCGGTGTGGTGATTGCCAAACCTAAGACCATTGACGCACTGAGTCGCATCAATGGTATTTTGGCCTTGGCACCAGGTGGCGTGGGTCCAGGCTTGTTAACGCGCATGATTAAAGATAAGGAGTTGATGCCGCTGGTCAATCGTAGCATTTATCCTTTTTATCAAGATAAGGCGCAGACGGCAATCCGTTTATTTGCAGAAATCTTTGCTGGCCAAGCGGTATATCGGCACAAGTTAGAAGGTGCGTTTTTTATGTGGCTGTGGTTCCCAGAGATGGACATGAGCGCTGAAGACCTATATCAGGCACTCAAGCGTCAAGAGGTTTATATCATTCCAGGACAGGATTTCTTTATTGGTCTAAACCAGGACTGGGCGCATCAACACCAGTGTATTCGCATTAATTACGCCAAAGACGAGGCCACGCTGCGCAAAGGCTTGATGGCCATTCGTCAAGTAGTCTTTAGTGCTTAAAGTGGCGCATGCCGGTAAACACCATGGCAATGCCATGCTCATTTGCCGCGGCAATGACTTCCTCGTCACGCATTGAGCCGCCTGGCTGAATAATGGCTTTAATGCCAGCTTCAGCGGCCGCATCAATACCATCTCTAAATGGGAAGAAAGCATCTGAGGCCATGACTGAGCCTTCAACCACCAAGTTTTCATCAGCGGCTTTAATGCCGGCAATCTTGGCTGAGTAAACACGTGACATCTGCCCAGCGCCCACACCAATGGTCATCTGTTCTTTGACGTAGACAATGGCATTAGATTTCACCGATTTGGCCACCTTCCAAGCAAACAGCAAATCGTCTAATTGCGCATCGGTTGGTTGTACCTCGCTCACACATTTAAGTTCATCTTTACTCACAGAGCCCAAGTCTTTGTCTTGAATCAGCAGACCGCCAGTCACGCGCTTGTAGTCCAGTGATGGCTGAGCAGCGCTCAAATCGCCACATGTTAGTACGCGTACATTTTGCTTACTTGCCAGGGCTGCCTTGGCGTCTTCATCAACGTGTGGGGCGATAATCACTTCCACGAATTGTCGATCGATAATTGCTTGGGCAGTTTTGACATCCAGGTTGCGGTTAAAGGCAATAATGCCACCAAAGGCTGAGGTTGGATCGGTTTTAAAAGCTGCGTCGTAAGCTTGGTAGATATCGGCGCGTACGGCTACACCACACGGGTTGGCGTGTTTGACAATCACACAAGCTGGCTCATCGAAAGTACGGACGCATTCTAGCGCGGCATCGGCATCAGCCATGTTGTTAAACGACATTTCCTTGCCTTGTAGTTGTGTGCTTGAGGCGACACAGGCCTCACCAATGGTGTTCTCCACATAAAATGCCGCAGATTGGTGTGGATTCTCACCATAACGCATTGATTGTGTCTTGGTTAATTGCAGGTTCAGCGTGTTAGAAAACCCGTCTTCGCCCTTACCCAGATAGTTGGCAATGGCACCATCATACTGCGCTGTGTGCTCGAAAGTCTTAAGCGCCAGGCGCGAGCGTGTGGCCAATGTGGTATCGCCAGATTCATTAATTTCATCCAGCACCACTTGATAATCGGCACTGTCTACCACCACGGTCACAGACGCATGGTTTTTGGCACTGGATCTAAGCATCGCTGGACCGCCAATATCAATGTTCTCAATCGCGTCTTCTAGGGTGCAATCCGGGTTGGCCACGGTTGCTTGAAATGGGTAGAGGTTAACCACCACCAAATCGATTGGTTGGATGTCGTTGTCTGCCATCACCGCTTCGTCGATGCCACGACGTGCCAAGATGCCACCATGAATCTTTGGATTTAGGGTTTTTACACGACCAGCCATCATCTCTGGAAAGCCTGTATAGTCAGAGACTTCAGTCACTGCAACACCTTGGTCGGCTAGCAGTTTGGCGGTACCGCCGGTTGATAGAATGTCAATATTTTGTGCTGCCAAAGCCTTGGCAAATTCAACAATACCGGTTTTATCAGAAACACTGATGAGTGCGCGTTGTATGGCCATATTATTCCTCTTGAAAATCGCGTAAGAATGAAAGGAATAATTATAGAGTGTTAGAGTTTGTAAAGGTCGATTTTTTTCTTTAGGGTGGCGCGGTTAATACCCAGAATTCTAGCGGCTTCGCTGTGGTTGTGCTCGACCATATCCAGGACGAATGTCAGCACCACAGGCTCAACCTCTTGGATCACCATTTTGTGCACGCCAGAAGCCTTCTCGCCGCTCAACTGTTCAAAGTAGCGCGTTAATTTGGCATTAATACAGGCTGGCAGGTCGGTTGGACTGACACTCATTGTGATTCTAGAAACTCCTCAAGCATTTGGTATTGAACGCGGTGGTCGTTAATTTGGTTAATGGTTTTCCAAAAAACCGGACCACTTTTTTCGTCAAGGTGCGTAGCATACCAAAAAATATGCTTTCTGGCGAGTTTTGCACCCATTTTTTCACCATAAAAATCATGCATTTGCGCGATGTGCGCTAAGATGTCGTGTTTTTTCTGCGTGAGGCTGATCGGCTCAGGCATCTGACCTGTGGTTAAAAATTGATCCATCTCAAACAAAATCCATGGATTGCCCTGAGTGGCCCGGCCCACCATCACCCCATCAGCACCCGTATGGTCCAACACCTGTTTGGCCTTAGTGGCGGTATCAATATCGCCATTGGCAATCACCGGAATGTTAATGCGAGACTTGACCTCGCCGATGGTGTCATATTCGGCCAATCCTGAGTACTTATCCTCGCGGGTTCGGCCATGCACGGTGAGCATTTGGATGCCAGCCTCTTCGGCAATATGGGCAATACTTGGCGCATTTTTATGGTCGCGTTGCCAGCCAGTGCGCATTTTTAGCGTCACCGGTACCTCAACCGCGCCGACCACTTGGGTTAGGATCTCTGCCACCAGCCGCTCGTCCTGCATCAGCGCCGAACCAGCCGCTTTGTTGCAGACTTTTTTGGCTGGACAGCCCATGTTGATATCGACAATATCCGCCCCGAATTCCACCGCACGCTGAGCAGAATAGGCCAGTTGCTCAGGCTCTGAGCCAGCAATTTGAATGCTAATTGGGGTCGCTTCACCAGCAAAATCCAGACGGTATTTGGACTTGTTAGAGTCCAGTAAATGCTCTTGAATTAACACCATCTCTGAGGTGGTTAGTGCAGCACCCTGAGCGCGACATAGGTGGCGAAAAGGTTTGTCGCTGGTGCCCGCCATAGGTGCCAACAACACCTTAGAGGATAGGGTGTGTGGACCTAGGTTAATGGCCATTATTTTTTTGCCTTTTTAAGTTTTTCTTTCAGGCGTCGTTGTTTGAGTTTGGACAGATGATCAACAAACAAAATGCCATCCAAGTGGTCGATCTCATGTTGAATACATACTGCCAGGAGCTCGGTGGCTTCTAGCTCGAACCGCTCGCCTTGTTCGTTGAGTGCGCTCACCTTAATCTGATTGGCGCGTTTGACGCAATCATAGTAATTAGGCACCGATAAACAACCTTCATCCCAGTCAATCTCACCATCTTTCTCAATAATTTCAGGATTGATCAGACAAATGGGTTGTGACTTGTCCTCAGAGGTATCAATCACAATAATGCGCTGGTGGTGGTTGATTTGCGTGGCTGCCAGTCCAATACCCGGTGCATCGTACATGGTTTCAAACATGTCTTTGACCAAGGCACGCGTACTGTCGTCAACCGTCTCAACGGCTTTGGCTACGGTACGTAGGCGTTTGTCAGGATAGTGCAGAATCGGTAGTAACATAGTTCTTTATAAGATCGTATCCTCTATTGTATCACTGGTTTGTGGATAGTCTTTATTGTAATGCAGACCGCGAGATTCGTGTCTGGAGCTGGCCGATTCAATCATCAGCGCAGCCGCGGTGGCCAGGTTTCTTAACTCCAGCAAGTCTGCCGAGATCAGATAAGCACCATAATAGGCGTTAACCTCGCTTTGAATTTGGTTAATACGGTGTTGGGCCAGCTCTAAGCGCTTGTTAGAACGCACAATGCCAACAAAGTTCCACATGATACGACGCAACTCATCCCATAGGTGTGAGACCATCACCATTTCTTTAGAAGGTTCAACGCGCGAGGCGTCCCAGGCCTTAAATGTAGGTAGTGTGTCTTCCAGTTGCGCCCGATTGATATGATCTGCACAAGATTTGGCAAAGACCAAGCACTCAAGCAAGGAATTCGAAGCCAAGCGGTTGGCGCCATGAACCCCGGTGTGGGCTGCTTCACCAATGGCGTAGAGGTTGGCCACATTGGTTTGACCGTCTAGATCGGTGTGGATGCCGCCGCAGGTGTAGTGAGCAGCAGGCACCACCGGGATTTTGTCTCGGGTGATGTCAATGCCAAATGATAGGCATTGCTCATAGATTTGTGGAAAGTGTGATTTAATCCAGTCAGCCGCTTTAAAAGAGATGTCCAGATAGACGCAATCAAAACCGCTTTTTTTGATCTCAAAGTCAATCGCTCGGGCCACCACATCTCTAGGTGCTAACTCGCCACGCTCATCGTGCTGATGCATAAAAGCCTCGCCACTGGGCAGCGTCAGTTTGGCGCCTTCGCCGCGCAATGCTTCAGAGATTAGAAAGGACTTGGCATAAGGGTGATAAAGGCAAGTTGGGTGGAATTGGGTAAATTCCATGTTCACAATCTTGGCCCCCAGGCGATGTGCCATGGCGATGCCATCACCGGTTGAGGTGTCGGGATTGGAGGTATATAAATAGACTTTTGAAGCACCACCGGTGGCAATAATGGTTTTATGCGCTACCAGGGTTAGTACCTCGTTGTTTTGCGTATCCAATACGTAAGCGCCAAAGCATTGCCCGCCTTGATGTAAGAGGTCAACCGCAATATGATTCTCAAACACGGTGATGTTGTCTTTAGCTTCTACTTGCGCATACAAACTGCCTTGAATCACTTGCCCAGTTTTATCTGCCACATGGGCCACCCGACGATGACTATGACCACCCTCAGTGGTGAGGTGATAACCGTTTTGGTCCTGGGTAAAGACCACACCATTTTCTTCTAAAGCGTGAATTGCCTCAGGACCGTGTTCAACCATAAAACGCACCGCTTTCTCGTCGCCCAGGCCTGCACCGACTGAGAGTGTATCTTGAACATGGGCATCAAAATTGTCAGGCTCGGACAACACCGCAGAAATGCCGCCTTGTGCATAATAAGAGCAGCCTTGTAGTGCTTGGTCTTTGGAAATCAGTGCAATGTTTAGGTCTGAGTCTAATTGCAGTGCACACATCAGTCCCGCACTGCCCGTGCCGATAATTAAGACGTCAAACTGTTGATTGATGGTGTGCATACTGTATTTTATATTAAAAAATTCTAATATTAGATATTAATTATGTTATAATATTCCCTGTTCAGGTTAAGACAACGATCTTAACCATTTTCTCCTCCTTTAAGTAGGACTAAAAACCCGCCTTCCCCCAGGCGGGTTTTTTTATCTTTAGCGCTTGATCTTCGGCTTAACCAATAAGATCAGTTTTGGCAACAGGGTTAGGTTAATAAACATCGCACTAATCATGGCCAGCGCGGTAAAAATGCCAAAATAGATACTCGGGATAAAGTTCGATAACACCAGGATTAAAAATCCTAAAGTAATGGTGATTGAAGTGTAGAACATGGCCAGACCCACGCTATTATGCGCGCGATACATAGTCTTTAGATAATCACCGTCTTTGGCGAACTCAACCTTAAAGCGATAGATGTAGTGAATGGCATCGTCCACACCAATACCAATGGCAATGGCGGCAATGGTAATGGTCATTAAATCTAGTGGAATGCCGGCCAGACCCATGACGCCTAGGATTAAAGCGGATGGAATCATATTCGGCACAATCGCCAGCACAGACAGACTAAAGGATCTAAAGATGATTAAAAACATCATAAAGATCATGGCAAACACAGCCAGGATGGTTTTGATCTGCGAATCAAACAAACTTTGCAGCATGTTGTTGTACAACACCAGCATACCGGTTAGGTGGAAGCTGCCTTGTCTAAAGCCCAGCTCTTGGTTGAGGTGTTGTTCAATCTGCTGAATCAAGGCATCACGCTGCAGGTTCTTATTGGTTTCGCGTACGCGGATTACAAAGCGCAGCTGGCCACTGTCTTCTGAGATATAAGGGTCTAATACTTGAGATCTGGCGTTATCTGGGATTTGAGACTTGACGATATTAAGGAAGAAACCATTGAGCACTTCGCCATCGTTGGCGTCGGTTAGAATTTGCATTAAGGTGTCTACTGAAAGCACCTTGCCGGTTTCCTCCAGTGAGTCCAAATACTGGTGTACTTCATGCATCTCTGCGCGCAAGTCCTCATCAAACCAATAATCTTCAGCCAGGTCGTCAAAGATGATTTCCAGTGGAATGGTGCCACCCAGTTTGTCGTCAATCAGGGATAGGCCTTGGTTGATCTCGGTGGTGTCTTTAAAATAATCAATAAAGCGATTTTCAACCGTGAGTTTGTTAATACCCAGTGTCGCCACCACCATCAAAGCCACCAAAGCCACAATTAGGTGATTACCAAAACGTTCGGTAAAGCGCGCCAGGGCTTGTGTGCCACCCGACTCGGTTTTGTGCGCTTTAACTTTGGCCTTAGGCAGTAAGCTCATTAAGATGGGGAAGGTGATAAAGGAGATGGCCAGCGCCAAGGTAACACCAATGGACATCATCCAGCCAAAGTCGATCACCGGTCTGATACCACTCACCAAGAAGGAGACAAAGGCCACAAAGGTGGTCAGTGTGGTAAACAAACAGGGCTTGAACATGTGTTGCAAGGTGGTTTTAATCAGCGTTTGCTTGTCGGCCTCAGGCTGTTTTTGTGCCGCTTCTCGATAATGCACCACCAAGTGGATAATCACCGATAGGGTGAGTACCAACAGTAGCGAGAAGAAGTTGGAAGAGATGACCGTGACCTTCCAGCCGAGTAGGGCGATGATGCCAGTCATCATAAAGGCTGACAGCAGGCTGACAAAGACTGGAATCGCCACCCATCTCAGGCCTTTAAAGATCAGCGCCAGAATCAGCGACATCAGTCCAACCACAGCCAATGAGAAGACCACCAAGTCGTTGCCAATATAGGCAATGATGTCGGTGGTAATCATTGGTAGGCCGCCTAAGAATAACTGCGCCCGATTGCGATACTTGTCAATCACTTGACGAATCTGCTCGATGGTTTGCGCTTGCACCTCGCTTTGGGTGTCGTTGTTTTTAAGTACTTGTTTTTCGATGGCTCTCAGTTTGTCTAACTCGTAGTTCGACAAGTCACCAGCGGCGCGCTTAAGACGCATGTCATCACGCTGTTGTCTGAGTTCGCTAAAGGCTTGATTGGTCTTTAGTGTTACCAAGATGGCGCTGGTTTTGCCATCTTTACTCACCAGATTGTCACCATACAGCGGCGATTGCTTAAACTCTTTTTTAACCAGTGCTAGGTCGGCATTACCTTGGTCAATACTAATGTCTTCATTGGCCAGATCGGTAATCGATAGAGGCGGTGATCTAAACAGAGGCACGTCCAAGATGGAGGTGACGGATTTCACCTGATCCAGGGTTTTTAACTCATCTCTAAAGCGTCTTAAGTGCTGTAGTTGTAGCGGTGCCAGCAGGTCGCCTTTGACTTGATAGCTGATCACCAAGTAGTCATCTGAGCCGTAGTATTGCTTGATGCTGCGGTAGTAGCGCAGATTTTCATCGCCCTCTAAGACCAAGGAGTCTGAGGAAGCATCGAGCTGAAAATTGGGAATTTGAGCAATAAAAAACCCGGCAATCACCAGCAGTAGTGTTAAGCCAAGCTTGGCCTGGTTGAGCACCAGTTTAAAAAATGCGCTCATGCGATGTACAGGTTAAAATTCGAATTGCTCAGTGGTTTCTAGGCCCTGCATGGCGTCAAGTTGGGTCTCGAATAACGATTGCGTTTCCCACTTATGTTCGCTGATACGGGTAATCAGTTTGGCATGCATAGCATGACCCGTGCCTTCAACCACAAAGATACGACCGCCGACGTTAAGTAAGTGAAAATAACGACCGGTAATTTTCGGTACTGATGCACCAACAAAAACCACGTCAAAGAAATCATCAGAATGCCAAGTGGTTGAGGCATCACCCACTTCTAGCTTGACGTTGTCAATGCCTAACTCTGCCAATTTGTCGCCAGCTTGTTGACTCAATTCCGGGTCAATGTCGATACTGGTGACCGATGCACCTAGCTTAGACAATACTGCGGTTAGATAGCCGCTGCCGGTACCCACTTCCAGAATGTTTTCATCCTTGCGAATGTTGAGCGCATCCAGCGCACGTCCTTCAACCTTAGGACTTAGCATCTTGACTTTGTCAGTCAGCGGAATCTCGATATCGGCAAACGCCAGATTTTGATAAGCCTCAGGCACAAATTTTTCACGTGGCACATCTCTGAGCGCGTTGTTGGCGATGTAGTTCAGACCGCCCCAAGGCTTGATCTGTGAATTAATCGCATTTTGTCTGGCTTGATCGTTGTTCATAAGCTTATCGTTTTTTCTTTGGTGGTAATAAATCGGTAATTGTACCCTCAGCCATCTCCGCTGCAAAGGCCGTGGTTTCTGACAAGGTTGGATGCGCATGAATGGTTAGTGCAATATCAGCCATATCGCAACCCATCTCAATCGCTAAAGTGGCTTCAGCAATCAGTTCGCCGGCATTGGTGCCGCAAATGCCCATGCCTAAAATGCGCCCGGTTTTGGCGTCAAATAGACCTTTGGATACGCCCTCTGAGCGGCCAATACTAAGGCTTCTGCCTGACGCTGCCCAAGGGAATACGCCTTTTTCGTAATCCACGCCGTCAGCTTTCAGTTCTTTTTCGGTTTTGCCGGTCCAAGCCACTTCAGGGTCGGTATAGGCCACCGAAGGAATGGTCAGTGCATCAAAGCCAGACTTGTGCCCAGCGATCACTTCAGCGGCCACTTTGGCTTCGTGTACCGCCTTGTGTGCCAGCATTGGTTGGCCAACAATATCACCAATGGCAAAAATATGATCAACATTGGTGCGCATTTGTCGATCCACTGGAATAAAACCCCAATCGTCGACTGTCACACCGGCTTGTTCGGCATCAATCAGCTTGCCATTAGGTGTGCGACCAATCGAAACCAATACCTTGTCAAAGGTATCGGTCTCTGGCGCTTTCTTGCCTTCAAAACCGACCTTGATTCCGTCGTCAAGCGCCTCCATACTGGCAACCTTGGTGCTTAGGTAGATATTGGCGTATTGTTTCTTAATGCGCTTATACAAAGGATTGACAATGTCTTTATCGGCACTGGCAATCAGTTGGTCTGAGAGCTCAACAATGGTGATCTCACTACCCAGTGCAGCATAAACCGTGGCCATCTCCAAACCAATGATGCCACCACCGACAATCAGTAGGCGCTTAGGCACATCGGAGAGCTCCAGGGCATCGGTTGAATCCATTACTCGAGGATCGTCAAATGGGAAAGCCGGAATCTTGGTGACACGTGAGCCTGCGGCAATAATGCAGTGTTCGAACTCGACCACGTCGCCATTGTCCACGGTGATTTGATGAGAGCCGGTAAACTTACCATAACCCTGAACCACCTGAACTTTCCTGGCTTTGGCCAGCATCTTAATACCGCCGGTAAGCTTGGCAACGGTTTTTTCCTTATTGTCGCGTACGCCGTCAAGGTCAATCTCAGGCTCGGCAAAATTCACCCCTAGGTGTGCGGCCTCTTTGGCTTCGTTAATAATTTCAGCGGTGTGTAGTAGTGCCTTAGAAGGGATACAGCCCACGTTAAGACACACGCCACCCAAACTTTCATAGCGCTCAATCAGGACAACCTCTAATCCAAGGTCAGCGGCACGAAAAGCAGCCGTATAGCCGCCTGGGCCTGAACCAATCACAACAACTTGTGTTTTGATCATAATAATATCTCTCTAATATCGGATAGGATCGAATTCAGATCCGCAATAAATCGGGCGCCTTGAGCACCGTCAATCACACGATGGTCATACGATAGTGCCAGTGGCAACATTAAGGCTGGTGCGAAATTCTTGCCATCCCAAACTGGCTTGGTTTGCGAGCGAGACACGCCCAAAATCGCCACTTCAGGTGCATTCACAATTGGGGTAAATTGGGTGCCGCCAATGCCGCCCAAACTGGAGATGGAGAAGCCAGCGCCTTGCAAGTCCTCAGTCTTAAGTTTGCCTTCTCTGGCACGGCCCGAGACCTCTCTTAGTTCATCTGCCAACTCCACCAAGGATTTGCTGTCAACGTCTCTGATCACTGGCACCAGTAGACCGTTTGGGGTATCAACCGCAATACCAATGTTGTAGTATTTCTTCACAATCAGATTGTCACCAGACTCATCCAAGGAGGCATTAAAGCGCGGGTGTAGCTTTAAGGCTTGAACCACCGCCTTCATAATAAACACCAGTGGCGTTAGCTTCACGCCTTTGGCTTTTTGCTCCTGTCTAAAGGCTTCCATCTGGTCAATATTAACCTCGTCAAACTGCGTTACATGTGGCACGTTCAACCAGCAAGCGCTCAGGTGTTTGCCTGAGAGTTTGTTAATACGTGAGAGTTCAACCACCTCGGTCTCGCCAAACTGACTAAAGTCGATTGTTGGAATCTTTGGTAGGCCGCCACCGATATTGCCTGAGGTTAGAATTTGTTTAACATGCGCTTTAACGTCGGTGGCCATGACGCGACCCTTCTGGCCGGTACCGCCGACTGTGGATAAGTCTACGCCTAACTCACGCGCCAGTTTTCTCACCGATGGTGAGGCATGCGATTGACCTTGGGCAACGTTGGCTTTTCGTTGATCAAGCCCAGCGGCTGGCGCCGGTGTGCTGGCGCGGCTGGTTGGTGCTTCATCGGCAGAGGTAGTCGCTGTGTCGTCAGTTTGACTGGCTGGTTCCGGGGTGCTGGCAGCCACTTCGATATCCAGAATATGATCGCCTTGAGAGACATGGTCTCCGACTTTAATATGCAATGCTTTCACCAGGCCATCCACCGGGGTTGGAATCTCCATTGAGGCCTTATCGCTTTCTAGGGTAATCAGACTGTCGTTTTGATACAGCTCATCGCCTTCACCGACCAAGACTTCGATAATTTCAACTGATTCGAAATCACCAATATTAGGCACATAAATCGGCATTATTTCATTGGCAACTGGCGCTTTGTCAGCACTGGTATCAGCACTCTCGTTTGCTACAGGCGCCTCACCTTCGTCAGATTCTAGTGATAAGATCACACTGCCTTGGGAGATTTTGTCGCCCACATTAATATGTAATTCTTTAACAATACCGGCTGCTGGCGAAGGAATTTCCATCGAAGCTTTATCGCTTTCTAGAGTAATAATGCTACTATCTGCTTCGATTGTGTCGCCAACGTTAACTAAAACCTCAATAACCTCGACTTCATCAAAGTCGCCAATGTCCGGTAATTCTATTTTTTGCACGTTAGACATATACGGATTTTCGTCAAAATTTAAATGGGGTAATTATCGCAAAATTAAGCTCTCAGAGGTGATAAATGTTAAAATGTTTTGCATTAAACCTTGTACGATCAACCCCAAATGTCCAGCGCATTAAGCCTTGAAAACTTAGAGAAAATCTACCCCAATCAACTCAAAGCACTGCAAGGGATTAATCTAAGTATCGACCCGGGCGACTTCTTTGCCCTACTGGGTAGTAATGGTGCGGGCAAGACCACGGCAATTGGCATTATTTGCGGGCTACTGAACAAGAGTGCGGGCAAAGTTAAAGTGTTTGGCCTGGATCAAGACACGCAGCCCAACGAGGTAAAGCGCCTGATTGGACTGATGCCGCAGGAGTTTAACTTTAACCCATTTGAACCAATTGAAGAGATTCTGATCAATCAGGCGGGGTACTACGGTATTGGTCGCGCTCAGGCCAAGCAAAATGCCAAGCGCTTGTTAAAGCGTATGGAGCTTTGGGACAAGCGTCTAGAGATGGCCAAATCCCTCTCAGGCGGTATGAAGCGTCGACTGATGTTGGCCAGAGCACTGATTCATCAGCCTAAGATTTTAATTCTGGATGAGCCAACCGCCGGCGTGGATGTGGAGATTCGACGCTCCATGTGGCAGTTTCTCACAGAGCTAAACAAAGAAGGCTTAACCATCATTCTAACCACGCACTATTTGGAGGAAGCTGAGTCGCTTTGCCGCAATATCGCCATCTTGGATCATGGCCAGATCATTTCTCGAAGCTCGATGAAGCAATTGCTGTCCAAGGTCTCGCAGCAAACGCTGATTCTGGAGATGGCAGAGGTGCTGCCAGAGACCTTGCAAGTTGATGGTCTGATGCTAGAGAAGCTGGACGAGCATTCGCTGCAAATTGTGATCGATCAGGCGCTGGATATTACCGATGTGGTGGCCAAGCTGGCCGAACAGCAAGTGAAGGTTAAGCATATTCGCAGTGTGCAAAATCGCTTAGAAACCTTATTTTTAAACCTAACCAAGCAAAAGAACTGATGTGGATTGCCTATAAAACCATTGTCATCAAAGAGATTCTGCGTTTTTCCCGTATTTGGGTGCAAACCATTTTCCCGCCAATTATCACCACCTCGTTGTATCTATTGATCTTTGGTGGGCTGATGGGCGAGCGTATCGGGCCGATGCAAGGTGTGGATTACCTGCACTTTATTGTGCCGGGTATTATTCTGATGACGGTGATTCAAAATGCCTACGCCAACACGGTTTCGTCATTTTACTTGGCCAAATTTAATCATAGCATTGAAGAGTTGTTGGTATCGCCTGTGTCTAATTGGGTGATTCTACTCGGCTATGTTTCTGGCGGTGTGGCTAGAGGCTTGGCGGTCGGCCTGGGTGTGTTGGCAGCGGTCTCGGTGTTTGTTGACATTAGTATGGACTCTGTGTGGATTACCTTGGTGATGTTTCTGCTAACCGCAACCCTGTTTTCTCTGGCGGGTTTTATTAATGCGGTTTTTGCCCAATCGTTTGATGACATCTCCATTGTGCCAACCTTTATTCTGATGCCCATGACCTATTTGGGCGGTATGTTTTATAGCGTTGATATCCTGCCGGAATTTTGGCAAAAAGCCAGCTTGTTTAACCCAATCTACTACATGGTGGACGGTTTTAGAATGGGCTTTTTGGGTACGGGTGCCACCGATTTTTCTCAATCGGTCTTGGTCCTGGTAGCGATGATTGGCCTGCTCGCAGGTGTGTCCCTATACCTGCTGAAAAAAGGCGTGAATATTAAGACTTAATCGCGTCCTCTTCGCCAGAGACCAAGCGTTTGATGTTGGATCGGTGGGTCCAAAAAATCCACAAACCAATCAATACTAATACATAGCTAGCCTGCGCCTGTTCGGTTAATAGGTAGAAGTACAAAGGCGTCAGCAGTGTGGCAATCAGTGCTGATAGTGATGAGATCTTCAGCACTTTGGCGACAAACAGCCAAGTGGCAACGAAAGCCAGACCGGTGTATAAGTGTAAGGCCAGTAGGGTGCCGATAAAGGTGGCCACACCTTTGCCGCCTTTAAAGCCAAAGAAGATGGGATAAACATGACCCAAAAATGCCGCCAAAGCCACCCACACCAATTCATTAACGCCCAATCCTAGGCCTTGGCCAATGGCCACCGGAACGAGGCCTTTAAGACCATCACCGAGTAACACAATAGCGGCTGCTTTTTTGCCGCCGATGCGCAGCACATTGGTGGCACCAGGATTGTTCGAGCCTTGGGTTCTGGGGTCGGGCAGATTCAATAATTTACACACTAAAATTGCGGCAGAAATTGAGCCAATTAAATAAGCAAAAGCAATTAGGGTAGGTAACATAGGGGCTTGTTTAAATTTGTTATTTGAGGTCTATTTTATACATGGACATTGTCTTTATACAAGGATTAAAAATTGATACCGTGATTGGTATCTACGATTGGGAGCGCGAGATTCGTCAAGATATCGTGCTCGACATTGAGATGTCAGCCGATGTAAAACGCGCCAGCGAGACCGATCATATTGACCAGGCACTGAATTACAAAGCGGTTTCTAAGCGCTTGATTGAGTTTGTTCAAGCCAGTGAATTCCAACTGGTCGAGACCTTGGCAGAGCGCATTTGCCAAATCATTATTGAAGAGTTTGGTGTGGACCAGGTGAAGCTGACGCTGAATAAAGGTGAAGCAGTGACTGGGGCTCAAGGGGTGGGCGTGATTATCCAGCGCTCGAAGCATGGCTGATATTCATATCAACATTGGCTCCAACCAAAACCGCGAGGCCAATATCTCCGGCGCGATCGAGATGTTGCGCATGAATTTTGGCGAGCTGACCTTCTCTGATGTGTTTGAGTCACCTGCTGAGGGTTTTACAGGTGATGACTTCTACAACATTGGCGTCAATACCGCAACCACGCTGAGCGCAGTCGATGTGAATACCATCTTAAAGCATATTGAGAAGCAGTTTGGTCGGGATCGAGAACAGCCTAAGTTTTCCTCTCGAGTGATTGATTTGGACCTGGTGTTCTATGATCAAATGGTGGATCAGTCGCTGAACCTGCCGCGTGACGACATCTTGCGTTATGCCTTTGTGCTGGCGCCGCTAGCGCAGCTTAACCCCACACGTCAGCACCCACTAGAAAACCAGACTTATGAGGCGCTTTGGCAGCAGTTTCAAAGCCAGAATAGTTTTGAGTTGGCGCAGTATAATATCGATAGTATTTTTAATTAAACGGGTAGTTACTTATGCAAAAAATCAGACAATGGGTTGGCGCTGTATTGGCAGGATTTTTCCTACTAGGCGCACAGGCAAATTTTGTTGAGGGCACGCATTATGAGGTCATCGATAAACCGGTTAAAACGGTCACAGGTGACAAGATTGAAGTGCGCGAATTGTTTTGGTATTACTGCCCACACTGCTTTAATGTTGAACCCGTACTTGAAGACTGGGTTAGTAAGCTGCCTGACAACACGCAGTTTGTACGTCAACCGGCTGTGTTCTCAGATCGTTGGGTCAATGGTGCGATTTTTTATTATGTGCTAGAGCAATTGGGCGAGGTAAAACGCTTGCATAGTGAGTTGTTTGATGCCATTCATATTCATCAAAACCGTTTTATCGATCAAGAGGATTTTGTCGATTGGTTGGCCAGTCATGGTGTAGACAAAGCCAAGGCTAACGCGGCCTTTAAATCATTCTCAGTCAATGTCAAAGTGAGCAAATCCAAGTTGAATACCGTTAAATACCAGACCACGGGTGTACCCGTGTTGATTATTGATGGCAAGTATTGGACCGATGCCACGCATGCTGGTGGTGAGCTGAGAATGTTTGAGGTGGCGGATTACTTAATTCAAAAAGCCGCTAAATAGGTGAACGATCGTGTTTTAGTCATCTCCGGCCTGGACCCGTCAGGCGGTGCCGGGATTGCAGCAGACATTGAAACACTGAATCAGTTTGGCATCACTCCTCTGCCGTTGGTGAGCGTCTTAACCGCGCAAAATACCGAGTCAGTCACGCGCGCTCAAAGCGTAGATCTAGACTTATTGGAAGCGCAATTTCAACACTTGAAGCAAGATGTTGAGATCAAGGTGGTCAAGCTAGGACTACTGGGCTCTAGTGAGCAAATCAGCCAAATCACCCGCTGGTTGGCGGAGCTGGATCAGCCTCGTGTGGTCTTAGACCCGATCATTCGCGCCACCAGTGGCAAGACACTGCTCAATACCGACAGCGCTCAAGCCTTATTGGCACTGCTGCCCCAGGTTGAAGTACTCACCCCCAATGCCGCTGAGCTGGCGCAATTGGCGCCGGGTTTAAGCGAGCCTGAAGCGGTGCAAAGTCTGCCTTGCGCGTACGTGTTGGTCACCAATGCCGATGCTGACACCAAGGTGATTGAGCACCGCTTGTATGTGCATGGTGCACTGTTTGAGCGCTATACTTATCACAAACTACCAGGCCACTATCACGGCTCAGGCTGCACCTTGGCCAGTGCCATCAGTGCCTTAATGGCCAGCGGTGTTGCCCTGGAGATTGCCGTCAAACAGGCGCTGGATTACACTTATCAAAGCCTACTGAATGCCAAGACTATTGGTAAAATGCAATTTAATCCGAATCGACAAACACCCGCATGACAAGCTTTATTCACAATTGGTTACGCTCAGACATTCAGGCCATTTCTGCCTATCATGTGCCTAAAGCGCAGGAGATGATCAAGCTGGATGCAATGGAATCGCCGTTTGTCCTGAGTGATGAGCTACTACAGCGCTATCTGCAACATTTGGCCGAGCAGCCGATTAATCGCTATCCGGATCCAAGTGCGGATAAGGTGCTTGCACCACTGCGCACGCTGATGGGCATTGAAGATGAATTTGGCGTGCTATTGGGCAATGGTTCTGATGAGCTGATTCAACTCTTGGCGCTGGCCTGTAGTCCGGGCGACACCATCTTAAGTGTTGAGCCGTCGTTTGTGATGTATGAGATGATCGCCAAGTTCACCCATCTGAACTATCAGGGCGTGGCGCTGAACGAGGATTTTGAGCTGGATATTGAGGCGTTTTTGGCCGCTATTGAGGCGCATCAACCGAAGCTAATTTTTATCGCCTACCCCAATAACCCAACCGGTAATAGTTTTAAGCGCGCGGATATCGAGCGCATTATTGAGAGTGCTGGCGAGGCCTTGGTGGTGCTTGATGAGGCTTATTATGCTTATGCGGATGACAGCTTTTTGGCGGATGTGGCACGTTATCAGAACTTGGTGGTGTTAAGAACCGTCTCTAAGATTGGTTTTGCCGGTCTGCGCCTGGGTCTGATGGTGGGCAATCAAACCACTATTGACGAGCTAAACAAGTTGCGCCTGCCATACAACATCAATATGCTCACTCAGGCTGCCGCTGAATTCCTGCTGGAACAGCGTGAGATGATTGCCTGCAACGCCAAGGTGATTAGGGATGAACGCGCGCAGCTGTTCGAAGCCTTGTCAAGCTTCTCAGTCTTGCAAGTGTATCCATCACAGGCCAACTTTATTTTATTTAGAGCGAGCGATGCCCAAGCCTTGTTTGAGGCGTTAAAACAAAACGGCATCTTAATTAAGAATCTGGCTCAAGCACCAGGACTGAGCAATTGCTTGCGCGTTACCGTGGGCGCACCGAAGGAGAATCTGGCTTTTATCAAGGTACTTGAGGCGCATTATGGTGAATAGGCAAACCCTGGTCGAGCATTGCGCTGAGCTACTCGAGGTTCATTCGTTCGAGGATTATTGCCCAAACGGTTTGCAAATCCAGGGTAAAGACGAGATTGCTAAGATTGTCTCTGGCGTCAGCGCCAATCAGGCCTTGATTGACCAAGCGATCGATCTGGGTGCAGATGCTATCTTGGTTCATCATGGTTTTTTCTGGAAAAACGAAGAACTCACCATCACTGGCATTAAGAAAAATCGCATTAAGGCCTTGCTAGACCACAATATTAATTTGCTGGCCTATCATCTGCCACTGGATGCACACCCGACGCTGGGCAATAATGCACAATTGGGCCAGCGCCTGAGCCTGACAGATGCTGCACCGGTTGCAGGCAGTTTGCTGTGGCAGGCATCAACATCCATGAGTCTAACTGAGCTGACGCAAAGCATCTGGCAGCTGAGCGACCGAGAGCCGCAAGTCTTTGGTCATGCACCCACACCTATTCACAAGATTGCCTGGTGCACGGGTGCGGCACAAAGTGCGATTGGCGAGGCCATTGCCCTGGGTGCGGATGTGTATATCAGCGGTGAAGTGTCAGAGTCTACCCCGGCGATTGCCCTAGAGAATAACCTCAGCTTTATTGCTGCTGGACACCATGCGACTGAGCGTTATGGCGTGCAAGCCCTGGGAGCGCATTTGGCGCAAACCTTTGGTGTTGATCATCAGTTTGTCGATATCGACAATATTGTTTAAATTTCAAGTGTTTATTTGCACCATAAAGACGCGTATAATATGGCGTTTTTTCCACTTTTTTGATTTTTAACACCTATGAGCAGAAAATTTGATGTTGCCGTGGTCGGTGCAACTGGCGCAGTTGGCGAAACTATCTTGTCAATTCTAGAGCAGCGTAACTTCCCTATTAACAAGCTATACCCATTGGCCAGTGCCAATTCAGCGGGCAAGAAGGTTTTTTGCCAAGGCAAGAGCTGGACGGTTGAAGATTTAGATAAGTTTGACTTCTCAAAAGTACAGATTGGCCTGTTCTCTGCGGGTGGTTCAATTTCTGAAAAGTACGCACCGATTGCCGCAGAAGCAGGTTGCGTGGTGGTGGACAACACCGCACACTTTAGACGTGATGAGGACATTCCACTGGTGGTGCCAGAGGTAAATGCACATGCGATTGCTGGTTACACCAAGCGTAACATCATCGCCAATCCAAACTGTTCAACCATCCAAATGTTGGTGGCCCTAAAGCCGATTTATGATGCGGTAGGTATTGAGCGCATTAACGTGGCAACTTACCAAGCTGTTTCAGGCTCGGGCAAGGAAGCTATTACTGAGCTAACGGATCAAACAGCCAAGCTACTCAATGGTAAGGATGTGGATATTGAGGTGTATCCGAAGCAGATTGCCTTTAATGTGATTCCGCATATCGACGTGTTCCAAGACAATGGCTACACCAAAGAAGAAATGAAGATGGTTTGGGAGACCAAGAAAATCTTCGAAGATGAATCAATTTTGGTGAACCCAACCGCAGTTCGTGTGCCGGTGCTATTCGGTCACTCAGAGGCGCTGCATATTGAAACCAAGGATAAGATCACCGCAGAGCAAGCCAGAGAGTTGTTGGCAAACGCACCGGGTGTGAGAGTGATGGATGAGCGTGAAGACGCAGGTTATGCCACACCATTTGCAGAAGCAACCAACAACGACGATACGTTTGTCAGTCGTATTCGTGAAGACATTTCTCACGAAAGAGGGCTGAACCTATGGGTGGTTTCTGATAATATTCGTAAAGGCGCGGCTTTGAATACCATTCAAATTGCCGAGATTTTGATTAAAGATTACCTATAAATGATCAAAGTAGAGAGAAAAACTAACGAAACCGACATTAGTGTTGAGCTAAACCTATACGGCAGCGGCCAGGCTAATATCGACACCGGTGTGCCATTTTTAGATCACATGTTGGATCAAATCGCTCGTCACGGCCTAATGGATCTGAGCATTAAATGTGATGGTGATACCCATATTGATGACCACCACAGTGTTGAGGACATTGGCATCACCCTAGGTCAGGCGTTTAGTCAGGCAGTGGGTGATAAGGCCGGTATGACGCGTTATGGCTATGCTTATGTGCCATTGGACGAGGCCTTGTCTCGTGTGGTATTAGACCTCTCGGGCAGACCAGGACTGACCCTGAATGCCACCTTTACTCGTGCCATGATTGGCACTTTTGATGTGGATTTGGTGGGCGAGTTCTTCCAAGGTTTTGTCAATCACGCGCTAATCACCTTGCACGTGGACAACCTGCGTGGGGTCAATGCACACCACCAGGCTGAAACCATTTTTAAGGCCTTTGGCCGTGCGCTTAGAATGGCGGTGACGCCAGATGAGCGCCAAGCAGGCGTGATTCCGTCCACCAAAGGTTCTCTATAAATGGATATTGCCATTGTTGATTATGGCATGGGCAATGTGCGCTCGGTGCAAAAAGCCATCGAGCACATTGCGCCTAACGACAGCGTTTATCTAACCGACAACAAAAGCATTATTGATAATAGTGATCGCATTGTGTTTCCAGGACAAGGGGCGATGGGTGCTTGTATGCAAGCCCTAAAACAGCACGATCTCATTGACATTATCAAGCGCACCGAGCATGAAAAGCCGTTTTTGGGTATCTGCCTAGGTCTGCAATTATTATTTGATCACTCCCAGGAGAATGGCGGTACCGATGGCCTGTCACTGATCTCAGGCAATGTGGTGCGTTTTCCGGAGAGCGAGCTCAAGATTCCACACATGGGTTGGAATACAGTGCAGCAAACGCAAGCACATCCAATGTGGCACCAGGTCAAAGATGGCGCACGTTTTTATAGCGTACACAGCTATTATGTCCAGGCGCAAGACCCATCCGTGGTGGCCGGCACCACCAACTACGGCATCGACTTTACTTGCGCGATTGCCAAAGACAATCTATTTGCCGTGCAATTCCACCCAGAAAAATCTCAGCATGACGGTCTGCAGCTGCTGAAGAATTTTGTAGCCTGGCAACCTTAAGCGCTGATCAATTGGCGCGCACAATTGAGTGTTGATTGATAATAACCGCTGCCAAACAAGTTTAGATGATTGAGATAGTGATAGAGCA
The DNA here is from genome assembly GCA_964566765.1 of uncultured Piscirickettsiaceae bacterium. GTDB lineage: Bacteria > Pseudomonadota > Gammaproteobacteria > PS1 > Pseudothioglobaceae > Thioglobus_B. The sequence goes on along the minus strand of CAZMJI010000001.1, from coordinate 4,540 downwards.
TATACAGTGGCTTGCGTGCCTCGAATCCTGCCTCTAGTGGATAGTGCTGCTGATAGCTTTGATAGAACTCAGGAGAAAAACCACCAAAGATAAAGGTTAGCGCCAAATCTGCCTCTCGATGGCCGTAATAAGCAGCGGTATCAATCAAATAGGGCTGGTGTTTGCCACTTAAAAAATTGCCCGACCAAAGGTCGCCATGCAAGAGTGAGGGTTGGATTTCGAAAGTAATCAGTCTATCTAGCTCATTCTCAACTTTTAGCAATAAATCAATGTCTTTTTGCTGAAGATAGCCATTTTTTTCAGCCAATTCTATTTGAAACTTCAGTCGATATTGCCAGTAAAATTCTGCCCAATCGGTGATCTTGAGCCCAGGTGCATTGTACTGTGGCGTCTGTCCAATTTTATTGTCGAACCCAAAGCCAAAATAAGCCTGGTGTTGTTGGTGTAGGGTGGCTAATTGCTGGCCCAGTTGTTGTTGAATATTGGGGTTATGTGCGGTTT
>CAZMJI010000001.1:0-3939 GCA_964566765.1 uncultured Piscirickettsiaceae bacterium | reverse complement strand
ATAGGCCTGATGATCCATGGGTTGATTGTTTTTTTGTGCCGAGAAGATCATTTGCGCAATACAGTCCATCATCTGGTGTTCAGCCTGGTGCGGATCACCGAGTTTATTCACCAGGGTTTGGTAGTATTCTTGGATGCCTGGCGGTTGATTAATAGAAAGCTGCTCTCTAAGTGATAGATGCAGATTGATGTGCAAAAAAGGATTAACCTCGCCTTGCTCTGGGAAGTAGTCTGCGTCGATGTTTTGAATCAGTGCATGGTACTCAGGATGTAGCGCAATCACTTGCGTTAGTTGATCCTCTAGGGGGTCTAGCACCTGTTTGTCTAAGAATTTTTGCCAGGCGTTGGCTAAAAACTGACGTTGTTTGCTTCGATCTTGCGTATACAGCATGGTCTCTATTATATTAAAGAGACTGGCTTATAGGTTCTTTTCCTCGTATTCGCAAAGATCCAGTAGTACGCATTCTTGACACTGTGGCGCACGCGCCTTACAAGTGTAGCGACCGTGTAGAATCATTAGGTGGTGTGCTGGAATGCGATACTCATCAGGAATGAATTTCACCAACTTTTTCTCTACCTCAAGTACCGTCTTGCCGCTGGCAATCGCCGTGCGGTTAGCCACGCGATAGATGTGCGTATCCACGGCAATGGTCGGTTGGCCAAAGGCTGTGTTCAGTACCACGTTGGCGGTTTTACGACCCACACCTGGTAGGGCTTCTAGCTCTTTACGGGTTTCTGGCACTTCTGAGTTGTATTTGTCGATCAGAATTTTGCAGGTTTGGATCAGGTGTTTGGCTTTCGAATTGAACAGACCGATGGTCTTAATTGTGTCTCTAAGTTTGTCTTCACCCAACTCATAGATGGCCTCTGGTGTGTTGGCAATCGGGAATAACTTATCGGTTACCTTGTTCACGCTCTTATCCGTGGCTTGTGCGGATAGGGTTACCGCAACCAATAGTTCAAAAGGGGTGTCGTAGTTTAACTCAGTAGTTGGATTGGGAATCTTCTCCAACAATCTTCTAAACATCTCTAGGCGAGTCTCAGCGTTCATTCTTCTCGGTTTTTATTGCTCTAACTGGGCAAATATTATACCCGACTTAAACGAGTTTTTCAAAAGGTGCGTTAGACCAGGCTAGAGAAAGGATTCGCCGTAGTCGGCCAGGTCTTGCCAGAGTTGTGCTTGGTCTGGATGCAGTGCGCGCATCTGCGCCAAACTTTGTTCGTATTCATCTAGAGATCGATAGCCATTCTCACCAGCTTGCACGCGTCCTTGAACCACTTCAAACCAATCCTCCGCCTCATCGTCGGTGAGTGTGTCAGGATAGTTTCTGGCTTTAAAGTGCATCAGCAACTTAGACAGCTTTCCATCTTTAAATTTAGGGTGGAAGTCGGCCAGTGCTGAGGCGTCCAAGGTTTGGAGTTGGTTGCAAATGGCGCGATCAGCAGGCTCAATAAAGCCATCGTATAAGCTTTGATCGACATCTGCGCTTGGTGTGCGCTCGCCTTCTTCTTGGTAGAGGCTTGCCACCACCTGAGACAATTGTGCTTGGTTGGCCTTAATAAACTCCAGATGTTGCAGGCACCGGTCCATGTCTAGACCCAATTGCGCAACAATGGCAGGGTCTAACTTATAAACCTTGGGCACAAACATCGGTGATTTGTTAAAAATCAACTCTTTAATTTGTAGGCGCTCAACCCCCTCGGGTAGCTCAGACTGTTTGGTGAACATCAAGGTTTTTAACTCCTTGGTCTCTAGCTCCAACAGAATAGATGGATCTTGATCTAGATTAAACACCAGGGCGCGATCGCCATAGTTTGGATGATAAGCCAAAGGCACTGCCAGACGTGTACAGGAGTTCTGCGCACCATACATGCCCGAGGTGTGCAGTATGGGTTCGAACAAGGTGAGGTTTTTCTCTACCGTTTTCTTCTGGCGCAGACCAAACGCATAGTCGAACAATTTGGGTTGCGTCTGCTTAATGAGTTTGGCCAGGGCAATGGTAGCGCGCACATCAGCCAAGGCGTCGTGTGCATTGGTATGTTCAATACCATTAGCCGGCGCTAGGCGGTCTAGTTTAAACACGGGGTTGCCAGTCTCGTCGTCATATACCCAATTGAGGCTTTGGTCTTTTTTCAGCGCGTAACACAGGCGCACCACGTCCAGAATATCCCAACGGGTATTGCCATTTTGCCAATGCCAAGCATAGGGATCGAGAAAGTTTCGATATAAGGCATGGCGGGTGAATTCATCATCAAAACGAATCGAGTTATAACCCACCACACAGGTATTGGGCTGGGTGAATTCGGTGTTGATTTTGCGCATAAAGGCGTGCTCATTTAAACCTTTTTGCGTACAGAGCTGCGGACTAATACCGGTAACCGCACAAGCCTCAGGCGCTGGCAACGCGTCGTGTGTGGGCTGGCAATAGAACATATGTTCGTCCAGAATATTCAGATTCTCATCGGTGCGAATGCCGGCAAATTGTGCAATGCGATCAACCCTAGGGCTGATGCCAAAAGTTTCGTAGTCGTACCAATAGAAGGTGTTCATTTGGCTATTTTAACAAACAAAAAACCCGGCTAATGCCGGGTTTTGGTGCAATCCTAGTGAGATTATTTGGCGACCACGTTGGCTGCCTGAAGACCTTTGGCACCGTCTTCTACATCAAATTCTACGACTTGACCCTCTTCTAATATTTTAAAGCCATCACCAGCGATAGCGCGGAAGTGAACAAACACATCGTCGCCTCCGTCTTGTTCAATAAAGCCAAACCCTTTTTTTGCATCAAACCACTTGACGCGACCTGTTGTAGACATACGATCCCTTGATTAATTAAAAAATATCGAAAAAAAGCCGTTGATAACCTGTGCAGCCTATCAACTGGCCAAGACAAACAGTCATATTATGTTGCTTGATCGATAAGTATTGTTTTAACCTAATCAGCCCCCTAAGTGTGATTAATTAAGATTTTTTACGCTTAAAATTTTTAGATTTTTTTCGACGCTGGTATTCCATCTTGTTTTTGCCACGTTTGCGTTGAGGTCGATCACGTTTGAAACTCTTGTCTTCGGTGCTGATTGTGGCGGTGTTGTTACTTTCATCCAATAGGGCAATGTTCAGTTTTCTGCCAAATACCACGGCATTTTTTAGTACGTCGAAGATGTCATCCGGCATGCCTTCTGGCAAATCAACGGTTGAACAATGATCAAATAATTGGATCGAGCCAATGTATTCGCTTTCCATGTCGGCTTCATTGGCGATGGCACCCAGTAGATTGCCAGGCTTAACGCCCAGTTTTTTACCCACCTCGAGTCGATAGCGACACATCGGAATATCAGCATGGTTTTTCAGTGGTTCGGCCTGGAGATCAATGGTGATTGATTTGGCCTGTGCGCCACCTTCTTTGTTAGTCGTACTCTCTGACAGTAGTAGGGGCTCATTGCCTTGTGCCATCAATGCCAAAGCCGCGCCAATTTTTTCCAATCCAACCTCAGGATTGTCGTTTTGATACTCTTGGATAAGCTGTTCAAATAGCTCGATGTCTTTGGCATTAATGCTTTGTGTGATTCGTTGCTTAAACAGCTCCCTACGTCTTTGGTTGACCACTTGAATACTAGGCAACTCAATGGGCGCGATGTTTTTACGCGTGGTGCGCTCAATCATCTTGAGCATGCGTTTTTCGCGGTGGGTGACAAATAAAATTGCCTCACCGGTTCTGCCCGCACGTCCGGTTCTGCCAATACGGTGGATATAGGTCTCACTATCTTGCGGGATGTCGTAATTCACCACGTGCGAGATACGTTCTACATCGAGGCCACGTGCCGCCACATCCGTGGCGATTAAAATGTCAGTCTTACCTTGTTTGAAGCCATTAATAATGCGTTCGCGTTGATTTTGCGCACTGTCGCCATTGATGGCTTCAGCGGCAAAGCCACGAGC